>NZ_JBHWVI010000127.1:0-25028 GCF_042737005.1 Streptomyces sp. NPDC060027 | reverse complement strand
TTTTTCATCACAACGCCTCCTACCGCTTTAATTTTTGGTCTGGGGGGCTGGTTTTTGTTTATAAGCCCCCGCCCGGGGCCCGGGTAGAAACTCCCCGGGGTCCCAGGGCGATGGCGCGCAGGCCGCCGGACGGCCCCGCCGTCAGACCAGCGCCTCCAGCCGGGGCACGATCTCGGCGGGCGTGGGAAGCGTCGAGATCTCCTTGGCGAGGAACTGGGTGCGCTCGGTGTAGCTCGGGTTCTCCAGCAGCTCCCGGCACGCCGCGGCGATGACCTCGCCGGGCGCCTTGTCGGGCTCCTGCGCCTGCGGCCACAGCGTCTTGCCGGCACCGAAGCCGCTGATGGCCTTGGCGATGGCCTCGCGGTGGTAGTTCGGCGGGAACTCCGGCGGGTTCTCCGGGATGATCAGCTGCGGCACGCCGTTGGCCATGAGCGTCGTGGCGGTGGTCGCGCCGCCGTGATGGACCGCCAGATCGCAGGTGGCGGCGGCGACATCGATCGGGATCCAGCCCACCCGCGCGTCGCCCAGCTGCTCGCCGAACCGCTCGGCCGCGCCCGGGGACGCCGCGATCAGCACCTCGGCCCCCAGCTTGCCCAGCTCGCTCACCAGCAGCGGCATGGACCAGCCCGGCTCGCGGAACATCAGGCTGCGGAACCCCGAGGTGACCAGCACGCGGCGGCGGCCCTCGGGACGGGTGTACATCCAGCGCTCCAGCCGGCGCTGCGGGTTGGACGGAATCCAGCGCAGCGACTGCGCGGCGGGGTCGTGGGCCGGCCGCAACGACGGAGGCGTCGAGTCCAGCAGCAGATCGGGCTTGAGCAGCCCGTCCAGGCCCAGGCGCTCCAGCTCGGGCCGCAGCTCCTCCTCGGCGCCGGGGTCGATGCCGGTGAGCGGGATGCCCAGGTACTCGACCTGGCGCACGTAGGGGACCTTGAGGTGGGCGGCGAGCAGCATCGCCGCGTAGCTCTGCGAGCTGCCGACGACCACGTCCGGGGTCCAGTCCTTGGCCAGCTCCAGCAGGGACTTCACCCCGGCCAGGCCCATCTGCGCGAAGCCGCGGCCCTGACCGAACATCTCCTGGTCCCCCAGCTCCCTGGGGAACCGCAGGCCCTTGCCCGGGTTGGTGATCCGCATGAAGTGCCGGATCGGATCGACGGTGAAGCAGAAGGTGGGAAGTCCGATGGCCTCCGCGGTTTCCACCCACGGCTCGTGGGCGGCCAATATGACCTGATGGCCCGCGTTCCGCGCGGCCGTCGCCAGCGGGGCAGCGGCATAGTAGGTGGCCTGGCTGCCCGTGGTTATGAACAGGATTTTCATGGCACTCCGGATGCTTTTCGTGGACGCGGCCTGACGCATTGACGAACATCACCGATGGTCCGCAACGCGCCCTTTCTCTGTCAAACATCCTCAAATGGCAAGACCGTTCAATTGCGGATTCTGCGCAGTTGAACAAGACATATGCCGGCCCCGTTCCGAGGCCTCGCCGTGGCAACATCGAACATTGCGCGGCCCCCGGTGTCTGACCATCATGATGTCGGAACGTGGGCGAGGAAGTCCCAGAAAAACGGATACCGAAAGTCGGTGGCACCCATGAATACGCTGATCTACAACGCCCGAATGGCGCTCCGTGACGTCATGGAAGTGAATATCTTCACGCAGGGAAACGACAAGGTCTATCTGACCGTCTTCCCCGAGCTGGTCTGGGAGGGATCCAAGGAGACGCAGTCGGACAAGGTCATCCGGTCCGTCATCGACCGCCTCCACGACATGGACCTGGACGTCGCCGGCGGCGAGGAAGCCGTCCGCACCCTCCTGGACTCCGGATCCGTGGAGATCATCCGCAAGGCCGCCTGAGACCGGTGCACCGGGCCCGCACACCCCGTGCGCCCGGTGACCCGATCCCCCGACGAGGAGGTACCACGGCGTGATTTCCCGCTACGCCCTGCCGGAGATGGCCCAACTCTGGTCCGACCAGGCCCGCTACACCACCTGGGCCCGGGTGGAGGTGCTGGCCTCCGAGGCACAGGCGCTGCTCGGCCGGGTCCCCGACGCCGCCCTCGCCGACATCCGACGGGCCCAGGTGCCCGCGGCGGCACGCGTCGCGGAACTCGAACGCGAACGCGACCACGAGATCCTCTCCTTCCTCGCCGCCTTCTGCGAGGACCTGCCGGACGACTCCGCGCGCTGGGTGCACCTGGGCATGACGAGCTACGACCTCGTGGACACCGCCCTGGGGCACACCCTCGCCCGGGCCTGCGACCTTCTGACCGGCGCCGCCGGCCGGCTGCGCGGGGCCCTGGTGGACAAGGCGTCCGAGCACTGGGACACGGCGTGCATCGGCCGCACCCACGGCATGCACGCCGAGCCCACCACCTTCGGCCACAAGCTCGCCGGCTTCGCCTTCGCGATCGACCGCTCGGTGCGCCGGCTGACCGACGCACGCGAACAGGTCGCGGTGGGAACCATCTCCGGCTCCGTCGGCACCTACGCCCTGATCGACCCCTTCGTCGAGGAACACGTGTGCGCGGCCCTGGGCCTGGGCGTGGAAGAGGCACCCAGCCAGGTCGTGGCCCGCGACCGGCACGCCCAGCTCGTCCAGGCCGTCGCGACACTCGGCGCCTGCGTCGAGCAGATCGCCGTCGAAATGCGGCTGCTGTCGCGCACCGAGGTCCGCGAGGTGGAAGAACCCCGCACCGCCGCCTACCAGGGCTCCAGCGCCATGCCCCACAAACGCAACCCGACCACGAGCGAGCGATTGACCGGGCTGGCCAGGCTGCTGCGCGGATACGCCGGGACGATGCTGGAGAACGTGGCGCTGTGGCACGAGCGGGACCTGTCGCACTCCTCCGTCGAACGGGTCGTCCTGCCGGACGCGCTGACCGTCGCGCACTACCAGGTGAGCGCGGCCACCGACCTCGTACGCGGACTGCAGGTCTTCCCCCACCGGATGCGCACCGCGATCGACGCGACCGGCGGACTGGCCTACAGCTCGGCCGTCCTGGCGGACCTGCTGGAGGCCGGCAGCGAGCGCGAGCGCACCTACCGCACGATCCAGGACGCCGCCAATGGCGAGGACTTCCTCGCCGGCCTCAGGTCCCAGGGCATCGAGACCGGCCCGCTGGAACCCGGGCGCTTCCTGACCCACCACGACGTCATCCGCAAGCGATTGGACACCCTCCGTGAGCTGGAGCATTGAGCGGGAGAACGGATCCGACCTCGACCTCGCCGACGTGCTGCGGGTCTACGAGGAGTCGGGCCTCGGCGAACGCCGGCCCGTCCAGGACACCCAGCGCATGGCCGCCATGGTGCGCGGCGCCAACCTGGTCATCACCTGCCGCGTCGACGGCGAACTGGTCGGCATCGCGCGCAGCGTCTCGGACTTCTCCTACGTGACCTACCTGTCCGACATCGCCGTCGTCCGCGCCTACCAGCGCACCGGCATCGGCCGGCAGCTCATCGACGCGACCCGCAAGGAGGCCCCCCAGGCCAAGATCGTCCTGCTGTCGGCGCCCGCCGCGGCCGACTACTACCCGCACATCGGCTTCACCGCCCACCCCTCCGCCTGGGTCCTCAACCCCTGAACCCTGACGCCCCGGGTGCCCGCGCCGGCCCACCGGCGCGGGCACCCGCGTGTGCGACGGACCGGTTCGAGGACGTCCCTGCGGTGCGCACGCTCGGCTGATCCGAGGGTGAAGCACTCCCCGGCGAGATACCTGCCCGCGCCCGTCGCACATAGGCTCGTCCAGACCGGCTGGGAGATCGCAAAGAGTTCGGGCTCGGGCAGGGGGACTCCGTGGCATCAGATGCACAGTGGTACGTGTTCGTCGAAGCGAACTCCGACCACCCATCAGAAACAACGTGGGAGCTGCAGGAGAAACACCACGTCGAGGGTGACCGCGCGGCGGCACTGTCCCGGGCCGAGGAGATCTGTCGCACCTGGAGCCCGGGGTACTGGGAGCTCGAGGACAGCGGGCGGCGTGTCTTTCGGGCCTCCGAGACGGGCTGGTTCGTGGAGGTGACCCGGGAACGGTGGGACAAGGAACGCGATCGCGCCCTCACCACCAGCAAGTTCTTGCGCGTCACGGTCGCGGAACTCGTCTACGCCAAGGAGGCTCCACCCGCTCAGCCGCCCGAGAAGAAGGATGGCATCATGCGTCGCGCCTTCGGCAGCGGACGGCAGTAGACCCGTACGAACAGGGCGCACTCGGGCATCCTCCGGCCCAGCAGGCCACGACACCGGCGCGTTTGCCTGCGGGCGGTACGGCTGACCGAGGCGACCGCCAGTCTCCTGCAGGAGTCCGGGCGCGTCGAAGAGGCCATCAGACTCCGCGCTCCACGAGGCGGCCCGGCGGCGGGACGCCGCCGTCCAAGCCGCCCGCGGGCCTGGCGACCCCCCTTTGTGAAGCGTGTTGCAGAAAGCTGTGGGTCTGTCGCGAAAGTGAGCGGTCGGGCTGACGGAACGCCAGAAATACTGGTGTGGCCAAGGACGTTGATGAGGGCATGAGTCAAGGTCCCGCTCCTCGCCCGCTGTCCGACGAAGCCCTCTCCAAGCTGCTCGGCGAGCAGCGGTTCGGTACGTTCGCCACGGTCAAACGCACCGGCCATCCCCACCTGACCACCATGCTCTACAGCTGGGATGCCGCCGGCCGCGTCGTGCGGTTCTCGACGACAGCCGACCGCGTCAAGGTCGAGCACCTGCGGCACGACCCGCATGCCGCGCTGCATGTGCGGGGCGACGACGTGTGGTCGTTCGCCGTCGCCGAGGGCAAGGCCGGGGTCTCCGAGGTGACGACGACTCCCGGTGACGCGGTCGGGCGGGAACTGCTCGGGATGATCCCGCAGGGCGCGGAGCCACAAGACGAGGATGCGTTCCTGAGGCAGCTGGTCGCCGAACGCCGCCTGGTCATCCGGCTGAAGGTGGACCGGATGTACGGAACGGCGCTCGACATCAAGGACTAAGGTCCGCTGAAACTCCACCGCGTGGCGCTCGCGGTGGCCGGCCCTGCCGAACTCGGTCGGCCGGCCGCTACGGGAGCCGCGCGTCCTGCGGTTGCGGGGGAACCGGCGAAATGCGGCTCCGGAGGTGACGGAATGCGCCGAGCGGGGGCAGCGGGGCCCGGGTGGCCGCCGCGTGTTGTGGCACGCTTGCCGGCCACTCTGAGTGTCGCAGTTGGCTGGCTTGACGAGGCCCCTGCTGGTCAGCAGCTGATGGGGGGGTTACCGGAAGCGACTCGGCAGTAGTCCGACCCGAGTCCGCCGTCGACGGTGCCGGCGTTCGGGCCGACGGAGATGAAGTCGCCGTCGGCTCCGCCGAGGATCTTGCCGGTCGCCGCGGTACCGGCGTTGGCCGTGATGGAGTCGCCACCGGCTCCGCCGTCGACGGTGCCGGCAACGATGCCGTTGATGACGATGTAGTCGCTGCCGCCCAAGCCGTTGACGCTGTCGCCCAAGGCGAGGGTGCCGCAGCTGATGTAGTCGGAGCCGGCAGTACCGCTGACGGTCGTACCGGACACGGGCCTGCCGTTGACCGTACATGACGTCAGGGCTTGTGCAGGCGTTGCGGTCAGGGCGAGGGGAGCGGCCACGAGGGTGGCGACGCAGAGCGCACGTATCGCATGTCTGATCATGTAATGAGTGGCTCATGGCGATTTCATGATCGCAATGCTGCACCGTCGCTGGCGCCACCGTTCGGGGCAGTCTGCCCCCCCCCGGACGGGCCATCGAGGCTAACGGTCAGATGTTCCACAGGTCAGCGATTTCGTCGGTGCCCCTTGCGGATGCGGCCGGTCTTCTCCGGGCCCGGGCAGTCGGTACCGGCTCTGCGCACGGACACGCAGGGAGGCATCTCGTGCCCGCAGCACCCGGTCAGTGATGGTGGCCCCCCGCGTTCAGATGGGCGGCGGGGCTGACCACCAGGGGGCGGACCATGTGCTGTTCGTGCTCCAGCATGTGGCAGTGGTGCACGCCCCGGCCGACGACGGGGAAGCGGACCGCCACGGTGACCAGTTCGCCCGGGGTGCCGTTGGGGCCGGGGGTGATCTGACCGGCCGTCCCCACCCGGATCGTGTCCTTCTCGCCGAGTTCGTGCGCCTCCAGTTCGGCCGCCGCCTTGAACGCGATCGGCCTGGCCGAGCCGCGGGTGACCCGGTCGAACCCGGTGATGTCGTAGTTCTCGCGGGACAGCACCTGGAAGTGCGCCAGGTGGATGTGCATGGGGTGGGGGGAGGCGGCGAGGTTGAGGTACTTCCAGATCTCCACGCCCTCGTGCGCCGCGGTGAACGTCGCGCCGTCGTCGTAGGCCATCGCCGTCCTGCGCAGTGTGGTGAGCGTGCCGTCGGCGTCCTTGACCTGGACGATCCCGGCGGCGGGCAGGGTGATGTCCTGCGCGTCGGTCTCCTCCATCTCCCACAGCTCGGGCATGTTCTGCGTGCCGGGGCCGACCAGCACCACCCACCGCGGGGCCCGGTCGTGCGGCAGGTCGTGGTGGCCGACCCGGGTGAAGGTGGGGGAGAGGACCTCGGGCAGCGTGAACTTGGCCGAGGGCCTGCGGTCGGCGACACGGAACTGCATCACATCGGGTTCCAGCAGGTCGTTGCGCTTGTTGGACTCACCCGGCGTGATGCCCTGCAACGTGTTGACCAGCTTGAGGGTCTGCCCGCGCAACGCCCGGAAGTCGACCAGGACGTCGGCGCGTTCGCCGGGGGAGAGGTTGAGCGCCCCCTCGACCGCGAGCGGCTCGCCGAGCAGCCCCTGGTCGGTCCCGATCACCTTCAGCGCCCCGGCCACGGGCCGTCCGTCCGCCAGCAGCATCAGCCGGTAGATCCGGGAGTTCGCGGTGTTGACGATCCGGAACCGGTACCAGCGCGGGTCGACCTCCAGATGAGGCCAGATCACCCCGTTGACCAGGGTGTAGGGGCCCGCGTGCGGGCGCATGAGGCGCTGCGCGCCGACCATCTCCACCTTGTGCAGCAGCCGGCCGGTCGGCGCGCCCGAGGCGTCCGTGTCGAAGTTGCGGTCGCTGAGGACCAGCGGCACCTCGTGCCGGCCGCTCGGCAGGTCCAGGGCCCGTTCCTCCGCGTTGCGGGAGATGAACAGGCCCGCCAGGCCCGCGAACACGCTGAAGCGGCTCACGTGGTGGGTGTGGTCGTGGTACCAGAGCGTGGTGGCGGCCTGGTCGTTCGGGTACGCCGACAGCTGGACGTCGCCGGGTGCCAGCAGGTTCTCCATCCAGCCGTCGTTGCCGCCGCCGGTCAGCATGCCGTGCAGGTGCACCGCGGCCCAGGGCTCCAGGCCGGCCACCCCGGACACCTCCTGGCAGCCCTGCGTGCCGGGGTAGTTGGACAGCGGGTCGGGGGAGGGGCCGGTGGCCAGGCCGAAGTCGACGGCGGTGACCGGCAGCGTGCCGGTCAGACGGTTCTCCCACGCCACCCGCAGCCGCCGGCCGCGGACCGTCTCGATCGTCGGACCGGGGTAGGCGCCCTCGTACGTCCACATCCGCACCGGCGGGAGCTGCGAGTGCACGGTGATGTCGGCGGTGCGCATGCGCACGGTCAGCTCGTCGTGGTCGCCGCGCTCGCGCGGGCGCAGCACCGGCGGTATCCGCAGCGGGTCGGTGAACTTGGTCAGCCCCAGTCCGGCCGCCGACGGCTCGGGGCCGCCGGGGGCCGCGCCGACGGGCGCGGCGAACACGGGCGCGGATCCCACCAGGGCGCCCAGGCCCGCGACGGCTCCGCCCCGCAGCAGCGTACGGCGGTTGACTCCGGGCCCCTGGGGCCGCTCCGGTATACCGGCAGATGCAGTCTCCATCCCCGCGACGTTAGGGACGGCCGCTCCATAGAAGCTCGAACTCCGCTCCAGCACAGGCCTGCCGGCCCGCTTTACAGCGCGGCCGGCCCGCTCTAGAGGGCGGCCATCTCCGTGTCCCGGTGGACCAGTGCGGCGTAGCGGCCGCCGAGGGCGAGCAGTTCGTCGTGGGTGCCGCGCTCGGTGATGCGGCCCTGCTCCAGCACGATGATCTCGTCGGCGTCGCGGATGGTCGACAGGCGGTGGGCGACGGTGATGGTGGTGCGGCCCTCGCTCGCCGCGTCGATGGCCTTCTGGACGGCCTGCTCGGTATGGGTGTCCAGGGCGCTGGTGGCCTCGTCGAGGACCAGCACGGGCGGGTCGCGCAGGATGGCCCGGGCGATGGCCAGGCGCTGCTTCTCCCCGCCGGAGAAGCGGTAGCCGCGTTCGCCGACCACCGTGTCGTAGCCGTCGGGCAGCGACATCAGATAGTCGTGGATGTGCGCGATCCTCGCGGCCGCGACGAGTTCCTCGTCGCTCGCGTCGGGCTTGGCGAAGCGGAGGTTGTCGGCGACCGTGGCGTGGAAGAGGTAGGTCTCCTGGGAGACGACGCCGACCGCGGCGGCCAGCGTGTCGAAGGACAGGTCGCGCACGTCGATGCCGTCGATGGTGACGGTGCCGGCCGTCGCGTCGTACAGCCGCGGCACGAGATAGCTCAGGGTGGTCTTGCCCGAGCCGGTCTCCCCGACGATCGCCAGGCTGTGCCCGGCGGGCACGCTCACGTCGACCCCCTCCAGCGTCGGCCGCCCGGCCCCCGCGTAGGAGAAGCCGACCCCCCGCAGGCGCACGTCGCCCCACAGGGCGGCCGGGACGACGGGGTGCCGCGGCTCGGCGACGTCGACGGGCAGGTCGAGGTACTCGAAGATACGGGCGAACAGTTCCAGCGAGCTCTGGATGTCCAGCCCGATGGTCAGCAGCCGCTGCGCCGGCCGGAACAGGGTCTGCTGCAAGGTGGTGAAGGCGACCAGGGAGCCCAGCGAGATGGCCATGCGCCCGCCGTGCGCGGTCAGTCCCGCGACCCAGTAGATGACCGCGGGCATGGAGGCCATCACGATCCAGATCGTCGACTGGTACCACAGGCCCGCCGTGCTCGCGCGGACCTCGATGGCGGTGAGCTTGCGGGACTGCGCGGCGAAGGTGTCGGTCAGCGAGCGGGAACGGCCCATGGTGTGGCCGAGCATGATCCCGCTGACCGACAGCGACTCCTGCACCATCGAGGACAGGTCGGCGAACTGGCGCTGCCGGTCACGGGTGATGGCGCGGCGCTCGTCCCCGACATGGCGGCTCACCCACACGAACGCCGGGAGCATCACCAGGGAGGCGATCGTCAGCCGCCAGTCGAGCAGCGTCATGGCGGTGGTCGTGGCGATGACGATCGTCAGGTCGGAGACCAGCGCGGTGGCGGTGGTCGTCACGGTGACCTGCATCCCGCCGATGTCGTGGGCGATGCGGGACTGCACCTCGCCGGTGCGGGTGCGGGTGAAGAACGCCAGCGACATGCGCTGCAGGTGCGCGTACACCCCGGTGCGCAGATCGTGCATGACGAGCTGGCCGACCCTGGCCGAGACATGGGTCTGCCAGACGTTGAACGAACTGGTGGCGATCGACACGACGATCATGCCGAGGGCCAGCAGCGACAGCAGACCGGTCCGGCCCTGCGGCAGCGCCACGTCCATGATCGCGCGGATCAGGAACGGGTTGACGAGGGAGACCAGGGACGAGCCCGCGACCAGGAACGCGACGAACAGCAGGTTCTTGCGGTAGGGGCGGAACAGCCCGAGGATGCGCCGCTTCTGCACGGGCGGTTGAACCGTGCCCGACCTGGTGGTGGTCACCTGATTCCTCCGAGGACGCCCCGGACTTCAGGCCGGGGAGGAATCGGACTCCTACGGAGCAGGGCAAGGAACGGGGTTTCGTCGCCAGGGCGAAAGACCGCTCGTCCGATCGGGTAAGCTGCACGCCGCGCGTTGCGAGAACCAAGCACGTGCGACGTGCCGAGCGAGAACCAAGCCGGCACAGCAACCTCCAGACTTCTGGAACCCGGGCTGGTCTCAACCCGGCTGGTGTTGATCGTGTTGGACTCGATTGCTTGCTGAGCAATCGAGCGGCGTGTGCCAGAAATCCCCCTGCTTCAGCTGGGGGAGGATTCAACTGGTCTCCTTGTCTTCGGTGAGGTCTCAGTCGGTGGAGCGCAGGACCAGGGCGGAGTTGAAGCCGCCGTGGCCGCGCGCCAGGACGAGCGCCGTGGACACGGGGGTGTGCCGCGGCGCGGTGACCAGGTCGAGGCCGTAGCCGGGGGCGGGCGTGACGTTCGCCGTCGGCGGGATCACCCCGTCCCGCATGGCCAGCAGGGCGGTGGCCACATCCAGCGGGGCCGCGCCCGAACCGAGCCGTCCCGTCATGGTCTTGGGCGCGGTGACGGGGACCGCCCGGGGCCCGAAGACCGCGGTGATCGCGTCCGCCTCGGTCCGGTCGAGCTCGGGGACGCCGGCCGCGTCGGCGAAGACGACGTCGATCTGGCCGGGCGACAGGCCCGCGTCGTCCAGCGCGATCTCGACGGCCTTGCGCAGCGCGGGCTCGCGCCCGCTGCCCGGACGCGGGTCGAACGTGGATCCGTAGCCGCTGATCTCGCCGTAGATCCGGGCGGCCCCGCGCCGGCGGGCGGCGTCGGCGTCCTCGAGGATCAGCAGGGCTCCGCCCTCACCGGGCACGTATCCGCTCGCGTCGGCGTCGAAGGGGAGGTAGGCCCGCTCGGGGCGCTCCTCGCGGCTCAGTTTCCCGGTGGTGAGCTGGGCCGCCCACCCCCAGGGGCAGATGGCGGCGTCGACCCCGCCGGAAAGGATCAGATCGCTGCCCTTGCGGACCAGACGGCGCGCGTGCGCGAGGGCGTCCAGGCCGCCCGCCTGGTCGGAGACCACCACGCCGCTGGGGCCGCGCAGGCCGTTGCGGATGGAGATCTGGCCGGTGTTGACGGCGTAGAACCAGGCGAAGGACTGGTAGGCGCTGACGTACTGGCTGCCCTTGCTCCACAGGTTCTGCAGCTGGTCCTGGCCGAACTCGAAGCCGCCGCAGGTGCTGGCGGTCATCACGCCCATGCCCAGGGTGTTCGCCTCCCGCGTGCTCACCTCGGCGTCGGACAGGGCGTGGTCGGCGCCGACGAGGGCCAGCTGGGTCATCCGGTCGGTCTGCGGGACGAGCCGGCTGGGCAGATGGTCCTCGACCGTGAACCCGTCGATCTGCCCGGCCAGTTTGGACGGGTAGCTCTCCGGATCGAACCGCGTGATGCGGCCGATACCGCTCTTGGACGCGCGGGTGGCGTCCCAGTAGTCCTCCACGCCGCAGCCGTTGGGGGACATGATGCCGATGCCGGTCACCACCACCTGGGAACTCATGCGACTGTCTTCCTGTCCGGTCGGGCGAGGACCATCGCGCTCTGGAAGCCGCCGAAACCGCTGCCGACCGTCAGCACCGTGTCGGTGCGCCAGTCGCGTGCGGTCAACGGCACGTAGTCGAGGTCGCATTCGGGGTCGGGATCGTGCAGGTTCGCCGTCGGCGGCACCACGTTGTTCTCCATCGCCAGGACGCAGGCGGCGATCTCGATTGAGCCGATCGCCCCCAGCGAATGGCCCACCATCGACTTGATCGAGCTCATGGGGATGTGGCGGGCGTGCTCGCCGAGGCTGCGCTTGACGGCGCTCGTCTCGTGCCGGTCGTTCTGCTTCGTCCCCGAGCCGTGCGCGTTGACGTAGTCGACCGCGCCCGGATCGATCCGCGCCTCGTCCAGCGCCGAGCGGATGGCCTCGGCCATCTCCTTGCCGTCGGGACGCAGGCCCGTCATGTGGAAGGCGTTGCAGCGCGAGGCGTATCCGGCGACCTCGGCGTACACGTGGGCACCGCGCCGCAGCGCGGCCTCCCGCTCCTCCAGGACGAACATCGCCGCGCCCTCGCCCAGCACGAACCCGTTGCGGGTGCGGTCGAAGGGCCGCGAGGCGTGCTCGGGGTCGTCGTTGCGCGGCGTGGTCGCCTTGATCGCGTCGAAACACGCCATCGTGATCGGCGAGATCGGGGCGTCCGCGGCACCGGTGATCATCACCTCGGCCGAGCCGTCGCGGATCAGTTCGGCCGCGTAGCCGACCGCGTCGATGCCCGAGGTGCAGCCCGTGGACACCACCGTCGAGGGCCCCTCCGCGCCGACCGCCCAGGCGACCTCGGCGGCGAACGAACTCGGCACGAAGTAGTTGTACAGATGCGGGACGGCGTACGCGTGGTCGACGAGATCGAGCCGGCCGCCATCACTGACGACCCGGTACTCCTCGTCGAGCCCCATGGTCGCGCCCACGGCGCTGCCGACGGCCACCCCGATGCGATGGGGCGCGAAGCCCTGCAGGTCCAGCCCGCTGTTCCCGAGCGCCTCACGGGCCGTCACCAGGGCGAACTGCGCGGCCCGGTCGGTGCGCCGGATCTCCTGCGGACCGAGCCCGTGCTCGAAGGGATCGAAGTCGATCTCGGCCGCGACCCGGGACCGGAACGGCGACGGGTCGAAGAACGTGATGGCCCGGGTCGCCGTCCGGCCCTCGCTCAGCAGACTCCAGAAGTTCTTGGCCCCGATTCCCCCGGGAGCCGCCACCCCGACCCCGGTGACGACCACCCGCCGGCCGCTCACGCCGACTCCCAGGTGTAGAACCTGCGCGCCATGGCGTCCGCGGGGGAGCGCCAGGTGGCCGGGTCGTAGGCGTCGATGAACGGCTTGAGGTCCTGGCTGATCCGCACGAACCGCGGATCGGCCTTCGCCTGCTCGATCAGCTCCCCGCCGTTGTCGTCGTCGAAGTCCTGAAGATGGAAGTACAGACCGTTGAACATGAAGAGCTGACGTCGCCGGGTCCCCATGCGATGCGGCATGTCGGTCTCGTCGAAAGCGCCGAAAAGCCGAGCCACATCGGCACTCGAACGAGAATCCATTTTGGCCACTATCAGATTGCTGTGCACTCGACCGCCTCCTCGAGGATGTGCCGCGCCTACAGATACTTGACCAGTGCCGTCCATTCGGCGAGCTCCTCCTCCGACAAAGGCGGCAGGCAAGGCTGTTCAGTGAAAGGGAGCCCGGGATCCGCCCAACCGGGCGGCGGATACATGGCATTCCACGCGAACCCCATCCACATCAGGCCCTCGCCGAAGCTCTTCCCTATGGATCTCATGGCGGACCTGCGCCTCGCCCGCATGTCAATCTCCACTTCGCCGGGAAACCATCTGCTGCCACCTTGGGTGGCCCTCCTCAAGAGGAAACCGGCAACGCGTCGAATGCCGCTGGAAGGAATGTGAAGTTCCGCTCGCGCCGTTCTCGAGCGCACCCCGAGAAAACGGACGGCCGCATTTCGCGCCGACCCAGGCAAAACAAGAGAGGGCGGCTCCCCGCAAGAGCCGCCCCCTCTACCGCTGCTGCCCCGCCCAGACAGCCGGCACGAACCCCCCGGCTGCCATACGAGACCGCCGCACACCAACTGCCGTGTGCCCGCCGGTCGTACGGGGCCGCCGCACACCCAACTGCCGTGCACCCGCCGGTCGTACGAGACCGCCGCACACCCAACCGCCGTGCACCCGCCGGTCGTACGGGCCGCCGCGCTCGGTGGTGACAGACCGGTGTTCGCCGCCCCGCGCCGCCGGGCAGGTCGGCGCGACGTACCCTCGCCTCACCGGGTTCCTCCGAGGATGCCTCGGCCTTCAGGCCGGGGAGGAATCGGACTCCTGCGGAGCAGGGCAGGAAACGGGATTTCGCCCCCAGGGCGAAATCCCGTCGGGGTAAGCTGCACGCCGTGCGGTGCGAGAACCAAGCGCGCACACCGTGCTGATCGAGAGCCAAGACAGCACATGCACTTCCAAGCTTTGCTGTATCAAACCGGGCTGGTTTCAACCCGGCTGGTGCTGATCGCGGAAGACCTGTCGGGCCGGTTGACCCGCAGGCAGCGTGAGCCAGGAATCCCCCTGCTTTAGCTGGGGGAGGATTCAAGCGGGAAGCGTCAACTCACCGGGCCGACAGCACCGTTGCCCGGTCGCGCGGCGCGGGCCGACCGCCCAGCGCGTCCAGCCGCCGCCGGTCGAGCGGCGAGGGACGCCGGTCCAGCCGGGCCGCGAGCAGCCCCGCCGCCCGCTCGTACGCACCCCCCGAGACCAGGGCGTACAGCAGGGTCTCCTCCACCACCTCGTGCTGCGCCCTGCTGGCACCCACCCGGGCGACCAGAGGCAGCAACGGCCCCAGCCGCAGCACCGCCTGGGGCCAGTTGCGGCGGACCACGGCCGCCAGCGCGTCGCACAACGGCGCGATCACCAGCGCGAACACCTCCCGGCCGTCCGCCAGCGCGTGCGCCCGCAGCCGCCCCAGCCCTTCGAGGTCACCGGCCGCGGCCCAGGCCAGCGCGGCGTGCAGGGCGGCGAACCCGGTCGGGGGCGCCTCCAGCCAGTCCCGGGGTGCCGCCTCCAGCAGCTCCGCGAGCGGCAGCCGGCCGCTCCAGCTGCCCGTCATCCGCGCCCGCCACAGCAACGAGGCCGAGTCGACCAGCAGCCGCCCTCCGCTGACCTGCGAGGCCACCAGCTCCCGGTCGTAGCGGCGCAGCAGCGCCGAACGGTCCTCCAGGGTCAGTTCGTGCAGCGCGGCATGCCAGGACAGATGGGAACGGTGGCCCGCCCCGGCCCCGTGCCGGCCCATCCACTCCTCCAGCCAGGCCAGACCCGCACGGTGCTCACCGGTCTCGTAGAAGACGTGCGCCCGGGCGTGGACGGCATGGCCGGCCGCGGGGTGCGCGGCCAGCGCCCGCACGGCCAGTGCGTCGGCCTCCTGCCAGCGCTCCTGCTCCTGGCGGACGAAGGCCAGCTGCCCCAGATACCACCAGTCCTGCCCGTAGACGCCGGACAGCCCCTCGATCAGCGCCCAGGCCTCCTCGGCGCCGGTGACACCGTTGAAGGAGACGGTCGGCACCGCCGCGCTCACCGCCAGCGCGTCGCGCGGATGGGCGGCGATATGACCCAGCAGCGCCGCCTTGCCCTGCTCCTCGGTGCCGCGCAGCCGGGCGTCCACCGCCGCCACCAGGCTCCGCTCCCGCTCGTCCGCGCGGCGGGACGCGGCCCGGTGGGCGGACGCGAGCGCCGCGGGCACGTCCACCGTGCCCCCGCACTCGTGGCCGAGCAGCGCCAGCGCCGCATGACCGACGGCGAACCCCGGATCGGCGTGGACCGCCTCGCCCAGCAGTGCCGCCGCGCCGGTGCGGCCCGCCAGAATCCGCTCCAGCGCCTGCCCGTACAGCCGTGCCGCCTCGGCACCCGTGCTCAGCCGCAGGCCGTAGCGGTCCCGCGGCCCGGACACCCGGCGCCCGGCGAGCGCCGACAGCACCCGGTCGGCGACCTGTGCGGCCTGCCCGCGGATCTCCGGGATCGCCGTGCTCTCCAGCAGGTTCCCGCGCCGCGCGGCCCCGATCGTCCACAGCCGCAGCGCCGGGGCGCCGTCCGCGGGCAGCAGCCGTCCGTCGCCCAAGGTGTCGAATCCCAGGCCGGCGGGGCCGGTGCGGGCGTAGCCGCGCTCCAGTACGCAGCGCACCAGCGGATCGCCCGTGCGCCGCAGGTCGGTCTGCGCCCCGGTGCAGTTGACGACCGCGCCGACCCGCAGCGTCCGGCCGTCGCTCAGCCGCACCACCACCGCGCCGTGGTGCGGCACCGCGTAGACCACCTCCGCGGCGCCGGTGAGCAGCCGGCCCGAGGCCCGCAGCGCGCGGATCGTGGCCGCCGTCCCGGGCGCGATGCGGTGCCGGTGCACCTCCCAGGCCCGCAGGTCCTCGGTGAGGAAGCGTGCCCGGTCGGCCGCCGACAGCTGCTGCCACAGTCCCGCCGTGACCGCGCGCAGCCCGTCCATGCCGGGCCGCCAGTCGCCGCAGGCCCGCCGGGTCGCGGCCAGGTGGCGGCGCACGTCCCGGCGCAGCGTGTCCAGCCCGTGCGAGCCGTCCAGGCGCGGCGGCTCGGCGGGCGGGGCGGGGTCGGCCAGATGTTCCTGGGGGACCAGTCCGTGCCGGGACACCGCGTGCACCACCCGGTCCGCACGGGCCAGTGTGAGGGCCACGTCGGCCATGGTCAGACCGGTGCCGACCAGCAGTACGTCGCCCGCCGAGGCCAGGGCGTCCAGCGCGCCCGGCGCCCAGGGATCGGCGACGAAGTGCCCCGACGCCCGCAGTTCGGTGCCGGCCCAGTCCTGGCCCGGGCGGAAGTTGCCCAGCGCGAGCACCGCCGCGTCCACCCGCAGCTCGTCCCCGCTCGCGAGCCGCAGCGCCGTCCCGGCGCCCTGCTCGCGGGCGGCGACGACCCGCTCGCGCACCCGGTGCAGGCGCCCGCGCCGGCATTCCCGGACGGTGTCCTCGAGGACCTCGGCCAGATACCGCCCGTACTCCTGGCGGGGCACGAAGTCACCGGCGGCGGCGTGCGGGTGCCGGCCGGTGAGCCAGCGCAGGAAGTGCCCGGGATCGTCGGGGAAGGCGCTCATCTTGCCGGCCGGCACATTCAGCAGATGACGCGGATCCCCGGTTCCGTAGGCGACACCGGGGCCGGCCGCCTCGGCCGGGTCGACCAGCCATATCTCGACCGCCCGACGGGCCTTCTCGGCCTGGCGCAGCAGCTGAACCACCGTCAGCGTCCCTGCCGCACCGGCTCCCACGACGGCGATGCGGCGCGAGGCGGAACTCCAGCTCATTGATCTCACTCCCTGATGCGATGGGCTTCAGCGGGCATCGGACCCCGTCCCCTCTCGTCGCGGCCCCTCGCCGGCGGTCGCGAAGGCCTCGCCCGCCATGCCGGCGGTGAGGGTCGTGCCGTCGGCCGGGTCGATCAGCAGGAACGAGCCGGTGCGGCGGTTGGCGGTGTACGCGTCCAGGGCCAGCGGCTCGGCGGTGCGCAGCACCACATGGCCGATGTCGTTGACCTTCAAGGACGTCACGCCGCGGCGCTGTCGCAGCGTGTCGATGTCGATCCGGTACGAGATGTCCTCGACCACCGCGCGGACCGTGCGGGTGGTGTGCTTGAGCAGCACCCTGGCGCCGGTGCGCAGCTCACGCTCGCTGAGATGGCAGACGTACGCCCCGACTTCCCGGGTGAGCCGCGGGGCCGCGCCCCGGGCCGCGATCAGGTCACCGCGCGAGACGTCGAGGTCGTCGGCCAGGCGCACGGTCACCGACTGGGGCGCCCAGGCGGTCTGCCGCTCCTCGCCGAGCACGTCGATGGCCGCGATGGTGCTGGTGCGCCCGGACGGCAGCACGCTCACCCGGTCCCCGACCCGCAGCACTCCGGACGCCAACTGGCCCGCGTAGCCGCGGTAGTCGCGATGCTCGCCGCGGTGGGGGCGGATCACGTACTGGACCGGGAAGCGTGCCGGGTCCCGGCCCGGGTCGTCGGCGACCGGGACGCTCTCCAGGTGCTCCAGCAGGGTCGGCCCGCCGTACCAGGCCATCCGGGCGGAGGGCTGGACCACGTTGTCCCCGGCCAGCGCGGAGACCGGGACCACCACGACGCGCCCGATGCCCAGGCCGGCCGCGTAGGAGGTGAACTGGGCGGCGATGGCGGCGAAGACGGACTCCTCGTAGGCGACGAGGTCCATCTTGTTGACGGCCAGCACCACGTGCGGGACGCGCAGCAGCGCGGCGACGGCCGCATGGCGGCGGGTCTGCTCCACCACTCCGTTGCGGGCGTCGACCAGGACGACGGCGAGTTCGGCGGTGGAGGCGCCGGTGACCATGTTGCGGGTGTACTGCACATGCCCGGGGGTGTCGGCGAGGACGAACCGCCGCCGGGCGGTGGCGAAGTAGCGGTAGGCGACGTCGATGGTGATGCCCTGCTCGCGCTCGGCGCGCAGGCCGTCGGTCAGCAGCGCCAGATCGGGCGCGTCCTGCCCGCGGTTCGCCGAGGCGCGCTCGACGGCCGCCAGCTGGTCGGCGAGCACCGATTTGGAGTCGTGCAGCAGCCGGCCCACCAGGGTGGACTTGCCGTCGTCGACGGATCCGGCGGTGGCGAAGCGCAGCAGCGAGGTGGCGGCGGCCCGGGAAGCGGTGGTCATGGCTAGAAGTACCCCTCGCGCTTGCGGTCCTCCATGGCGGCCTCGGACAGCCGGTCGTCGGCGCGGGTCGCACCCCGCTCGGTCACCGCACTGGCGGCGATCTCGGCGATGATGTCCGCGTTCGTGGCGGCGTCGGAGTCGACGGCGCCGGTGCAGGACATGTCGCCGACCGTGCGGTAGCGCACCAGCCGCCACTGGGAGCGTTCGTCTCCCCGCGGGCCGCCCCAGTCGCCGGCGGCCAGCCACATGCCGCCCCGGTCGAACACCTGGCGCTTGTGGGCGTAGTAGATCTCCGGCAGGTCGATGTCCTCGCGCTCGATGTACTGCCACACATCAAGCTCGGTCCAGTTGGACAGCGGGAAGACCCGCACATGCTCGCCGGGCGCGTGCCGGCCGTTGTACAGCGACCACAGCTCGGGGCGCTGGCGGCGCGGATCCCAGGCACCGAACTCGTCGCGCACCGAGAAGACGCGCTCCTTGGCGCGGGCCTTCTCCTCGTCCCGGCGGCCCCCGCCGAACACCGCGTCGAAACGGTGCGAGTCGATGGCGTCCAGCAGCGGCACCGTCTGCAGCGGGTTGCGGGTGCCGTCCGGGCGCTCCCGCAGCCGGCCGTCGTCGATGAAGTCCTGGACACGGGCGACATGCAGCCGCAGACCGTGCGCCGCGACCACGCGGTCGCGGTGCTCGATCACCTCGGGAAAATTGTGCCCGGTGTCGACATGCAGCAGCACGAAGGGAACCGGCGCCGGCCAGAAGGCCTTCAGCGCCAGGTGCAGCATGACGATGGAGTCCTTGCCGCCGGAGAACAGGATCACCGGCCGCTCGAACTCACCGGCCACCTCCCGCAGGACGTGCACCGCCTCCGCCTCCAGCACGTCCAGATGCGACAGCGCGAAGGCGTCCTTCTCCACCTCGGCCACAGGCTGGTTCGCGGGCATCACACAAGACCCCTCTCGGCCAGGAAGGCATGCAGCTCGGCGGCGGACTCGGCCACCGACCGGTGCCGTGTCTGAATACGCAACTCCGGGTCCGCCGGCGCCTCGTACGGGTCGTCCACGCCGGTCAGCCCCGAGATCTCCCCCGCGGCCTGCCGCGCGTACAGGCCCTTCACGTCCCGCTCGCAGCACAGCCCGACGGGTGTGGCGACATGGACCTCCAGGAACCCGGTGTCACCGGCGGCATGCTGCTGCCGTACGGCGGCACGCGAGGCGGCGTACGGCGCGATGACCGGCGCCAGCACCAGCACACCGTGAGAGGCCAGCTTCTGCGCCACGAACCCGATCCGCGTCACATTCGTGTGCCGGTCCTCCCGGCTGAACCCCAGCCCCCGGGACAGGTGCGCGCGGACCTCGTCACCGTCGAGGACCTCGACCCTGCGCCCGGCGGCACGCAGGCGCTGGGCCAGGGCACGGGCCAGGGTGGTCTTGCCCGCGCTGGGCAGCCCGGTCAGCCACACGGTGGCACCGCGCTCACCGGGACCGTCCGCGGACAGGGCCACCGCGGTGACCTCGGCGGCCGGGGCGTCAGCTGTGCTCACGTTTGCTCTCCCGAAAGTGAGATGGGAACACGGACGGCGAACTGTCGAAGACGGATGCCGGTCCCGTCAGGAGGTGGCGAACTCGGCCAGGGCGCGGCCCAGTACGTCCATGTCGATCCGGTGCCAGGAACCGGGCAGTTCGAGGCCCCGGCCCTCGGGCAGGGCCGCCGCGGTCGCCTGCGCCGCGGCACGCAGCCAGTCGCTGGTGTGGTCGCTGTTGAGGACCAGGGCCGGCGTCCGGTACCCGGCGAGCCGGCCGGCCGGGACGCTGTAGTCGCCGCAGATCGCGGTGTCGTAGACGAGGGTGTGGGCGTTCGCCTCGTTCACCGCCCAGATCGGGCCCCGGCGCCACTCCGCGACGGTGTCGGGCGTCAGCCCCAGGAAGCTGCCGAGGAAGTACTCCACGGCCTCCTCGCGCCGGTCCTCCTCCAGGAGCACCCGGAGCGTCTTGGTGATGTTCCACGGCGGCTTGGGGAACTGACCGACGCGGAAGAACGGCTCGTGCAGCGCCAGCCTCGTGATCGGTACGCCGCCCAGGGCCGCCTCGAGTGCGAGGTTGGCGCCCGTGGACCCGGCGAACACCACGGCCGAGCCGCCGGCTTCCTCGATCACCGCCTCCAGGTCCTCGACCTCCCGCTGGACGGCGTACGCGGGGGAGTCACCGCTCTCGCCGCGCCCGCGGCGGTCGTAGACATAGGTGGTGCAGTGCGGCGCCAGCTCGGGAACGAGCGCGTCGAAGATCGTGTGATCACGGAACGCGCCGTTGAGCAGCACGATCGGCGGGCCCTCACCCGTCTTCTCGTAAGCGATCGTCGTGCCGTCCCGGGAAACGACCTTGCGCATCACGCACTCCTCACGCCGAACGGAGGTGCTCTCACCTCACCGCATGTCGAGATTTTCGAGCGGCGTGGTGGACCACCGGTCGAGGACCGGTCGCGGGAGCCATGACCTTCGGGTGAGCCGGGTTCGACGGGTCGCGTGCCGGACCGCGGTCCCCGAGGACAGGCGGGTGCGCGCCTTCGGGCCGGGGAGGCCGTCCGGGCCGGGCACCGGTCCGATGCCCAGGACGACGGGAGGGCGCCGGAGAGAACCTCTTCGAGGAGGTCCCTCTCGCAGGCGCCCTCCGTGACGGGGCCGGCGGACCGGTGCCGTGAGCCGGGACCGCACAGCCGCCCGTCAGGACGACGAGACGGTGCCTCACAGGCTGCGTGCGGTGATGTCGCCGTAGGCGGTGCTCGCGTGGATGTTCACGCCGGCGGTGCCGCCGGCGTTCTTGAGGGTGTTGCTGATCCGGCCGTAGGCGGTGCCGGCGTCCAGGGAGGCGGAGACCCCGCGGGCGGTACCGACCGAGATCTCACCGGCCCCGGTGCGCAGGGTGACCGCGCCCTGCACCGCCTCGGCGATGTGCAGGTCCCCCTGCTGCGTGCTGATCTGCGCGGATCCGCAGAGGCGGCCGACCGAGACGTCGCCGGACCGGAGAGTCAGGCGGGCGCCCGCGGTCTCGTCGAGCTTGACCGAGCCCTGCGCGCCCTCGAAGACGACGTCGCCGAGCCGTCCCACGCCGCGGAGTTCGGCGAGGGCCGCCCTCGCCTCGACGCGGGAGCCGGCGGGCAGCTGGACGGTGACCTCGACGGACCCGGAGTCGCCGAGGACCCGGCTCTTCGCCGGCGCGGCCTCGACGCGCAGGACGCCGTCCTCGTACGCGACCGTGATCTGCTGCGCCGCCTTCACGTCGCGGCCCTTGGCGGCGTCCGCGGGCAGGACCTCGACGGTGGTGTCGTCCCGGTCGGCGGCGATGAACCGGATGCGCCCGGCGGGGATGTCCAGGACGGCGTTCACGGGGGCGGGGGTGTCGAACTTCTGCATCGTGCTCTCCTTCGTCTGCGGTGCGGACCTCCGTGGCCCGCTGTTTCCGATGAGAGAAACGCTACGTTGCATTCACGGATCCGCCAACAAGCTTGCTGCATCAAAAGCTCATTCCTGCAGGTGAATTGAGGGAAATCGTTGCAATGATTTGAAGGGCAATGCAACACCCCTGTCGCCATTCATTGCAATGGGTGAGAGTGAACGCTATGCCGGGCGCGCCGAGGAGGCCACCACCGGTGCGGTCGGCACCCCGATGGCCGCGGCGCACAGGGCCTGCGGGCCGGGCCGGAGGGCTTCGAGCTGATGGGCGACGGCGACGCCTTCCATCGCGGGGCGGCGCAAGAACCTGCCCCACAGGGCGGGTTCAGTGCCAGGTGGCCGCCCGGCTCGCGCCTCCGCGCTTGACGCAATGATTGCGTCATTATATCGTTCGGTGATGCTCTTCCCTACGCCGGATCTCACCGCGACGGATCGCCAGGTCCTCGACCAGATCGACCGGATGCGCGAGACGTTGAGGCACAGCGTGCGGACCTCGTCGACGAAGGGGACGGCCGGCCTGCGGAAGTTCCTGACCGCGGATGCTGTGGCTGCCTCGAATTCCATCGAGGGCTTCAAGGTGGCAACCGTCGACGTCGAGGACCTCATGGAAGGTGAGAGCGAGGTCGACGTCTCGGAGGAGAACCGGGAGGAGACCCTTGCCTACCAGCGGATGATGACGTACATCCAAACCCTCCACGACGCCGAGGACTTCTCCTACAGCAAGGGTCTGCTCAATGGCCTGCACTGGATGCTGCAGGGGCACCGGCACGGCAACCGCCGACCGGCGGGCCAGTGGCGCAAGGGCCCCGTCTACGTCACCGACGCCCGCGATCCCAGCATCGCCGCCTACACCGCCCCCGATGCCCAGCTCGTCCCCGACCTGATGCAGGAACTCGTCGACTGGCTCAACGAGACCGACGAAACGCACGCCCTGGTACGGGCCGCGATGGCCCACCTGCACCTGGTCTCCATCCACCCCTGGGCCGACGGCAACGGTCGTATGTCCCGTTCCCTGCAAACCCTCATGATCGCCCGGGAGTCTGTCCTCGCACCCGAGTTCTCCTCCATCGAAAGCTGGCTGGGACGACCGGGCAACACCTGGGAGTACTACCGCGAACTCAATGACCGCGGCAGCAACTACCGTCCCGATCAAGATGTCTCCGCCTGGATCCGCTTCAACCTCACCGCGTACCACCAGCAGGCTCAGACGGTGCAAGCCCGCCTTGCCCGTTCGGGACGCGTCTGGAACGCCCTCGCCGACTTCGCCGACCGCGGCGGCCTCGACGAACGCACCGTCACAGCGCTCCATGACGTCGCCATGGCCGGACGGGTACGCCGCGCCCGCTACCAGCACGCCGAGGCCCTCAGCCTCCAGCAGGCTCAACGCGACCTGCGCGAGCTCACAACCGCCGACATTCTCCAGCCTGTTGGCCGCACAAGGGCCCGCTACTACACCGCAGGCCGGCACTTCCCCCAGGACGCCATCGACATCGCACAAACCCCTATGTCGCTGACACATCCCTACCGCTCCTGAGAGACCGCGCCAAGTCAGTTCACCGCTTCGAGCTGATCGGCATCAGTGCCCGGTGGCCGCCTGGCTCGCGACCAGCCGGCGGTAGGGGGTACAGCGTTCGAGGAGGGCGGGGTGGTCGCCGGTGTCGACGACGGTGCCCTCGTTCAGCATGATCACGTGCTGGGCGTGCCGGACGGTGGAGAGGCGGTGCGCGACGACGATGACGGCGCGTGTCTGTGCGAGGGTCTCCACGACGGCGCGGAACCGCTGCTCGTTGAGGCCGTCGAGCTGGCTGGTGGGTTCGTCCAGCAGCACGATGTCGGCGTCGGAGAGCAGGGCGCGCGCCAGTGCCATGCGCTGGCGCTGACCGCCGGAGAGGTCCGATTCGCGGCCCAGCAGGGTGTCCAGGCCCTGGGGGAGGCGGGCGATGTCCTCGGTGAGTCCCACGGCCTCCAGGGCGGCGGCCAGTTCGCGGTCGTCGACGCGGGTGGTGCGGCCGAGCTGGAGGTTCTCCCGGGCGGTGCCCTCCAGCAGGGTGAACGCCTGGTCGACGTAGGCGATGCGGGCGCGCAGCGCGTCCAGCGGCCAGTGCCGCGTGTCGTGGCCCAGGACGGTGATCGTGCCGCAGGAGGGCCGGATGAACCGGTCGATGAGACTCAAGGTGGTGGACTTGCCGGCTCCCGAAGGCCCCACCACCGCGGTGAGTCCGGTACGCGCGGTGGTGAAGGAGATCTGCCGCAAGGCGGCGCGGCCGGCCCCGGCGTGCGTGTAGGAGACGGAGTCGAAGACCACGGCCGGCGCGTCGGGCAGCGGGATGGGGGCGGGTTTGTCGTCGTCGTGCGGGTCGTGCTCCGGCGCGAGGAGCAGCAGGTCGTTGCAGCGGTCCCGGGCGGCCAGACCGGACTGGAGCCGGCCCAGTCCGGTGGCCAGCGTGTTGACCGAGGGGATGGCCTGCAGCAGATAGAGGAGGAACGCGGCGAAGGCGCCCGCGGTGATGTCACCGGCGGCGAGCCGGGCGCCTCCGGTGAGGATCACGGCGATCATCGCCAGCTGGTTGCCGAGGGTGAGCACGGCGGGGATCAGGGCGCCGAGGCGGGCCCCTTGCAGGGAGACCGAGCGCAGCCTCTCCGCGTCCGCGGCCAGTGCCCGGGTGGCCACCGGCTCGGCCCGGTTGGCCTTGATCGTGGTGAGGGCCTCCAGGTCGGCGGTGAAGCGCTGGGCGATGTGGCCGACGGCGTCCTGCTGGCCGGTCACGTTGGCCCGCATGCGGCGCAGGACCAGCGTCACCATCAGGGTGAGACCGGTCAGGGCGAGCAGCGTGACCAGGGTGAGGACCCAGTCGACCCACACCATCACGGCCAGGGTCGCCGCGATGGTCACGGTGGCGAGCGGCAACTGGCTCGCCACGTCGACGATCTGACGCAGCAGCAGGGCGTCGGAGGTGATCCGGGCGGCCAGTTCACCGGTGCCCTGGGTCCGTACGACGGCCAGGGGCAGCCGCAGGGAGTGCTCCATCAGCCTGATGCGCAGCCGGTAGGCCATCCGCTCGCCGATGCGGGCGAGCAGGAACCCGGAGAAGGCCTGGGCGAGGGCGCCGGCTGCGGCGGCCGCGCACATCAGTGTGATGTCGACGCCCAGCGGGCGGTGGTCGGAGAAGTCGGTGATGACGTCCCGCAGCAGCAGGGGGATGGAGAGGGTGGCGGCGGTGGCGGCCAGTGCGAGCAGCAGGGAACCGGCGAGCCGGCCGGGCTCGGCGGTCAGTTCACGGCGCAGCCGCAGCGGGCCTGCCGTGCGGGCGGGGCGGGCGGGCTCGTCGGCCACGGGGAACCTCTCTGGTGGACGAGGCGGTGCCGCACGTCGGCGCGCACCGGGCGGAGGAGCTGGGGGAGTTGTCGAGGGCGAGAGCCCGGGCGCCGGGCCGGTGCTCCGGGACGGAGGGCCGGGACCGGTCCGAGGCCCGGGGGGTCGGGGTGGAAAGCCGAGAGGTGAGGACGTCGGCCGGGGGAGGCAACGCCGGGACCAGAACCGGGACGGGGATCGGCGCCGCGGCAGTGCGGTGCAGTCAGCGGTCAGCGGTCAGCGGTCAGCGCGGTGTACCGGGGCGGGGACGGTGGGGGACCGGCCGGGCCGCGGACGGCGGCCCCGCCCGC
>NZ_JBHWVI010000126.1:0-25777 GCF_042737005.1 Streptomyces sp. NPDC060027 | reverse complement strand
AGAAACTCCTTCCTGTCCGGCGGCGCGCCATGAATAATAATCAGACATCGCTGCTTCCGCTGCGAGAAGATCTGCCCCCAACTTCGCCAATTCGTCCGCGCATGCGAGGAGCTCGTTGGGATGTCGGGTGGCCAGCGCTGCGGCGAAACGTGCCCGAGCCGGTGTGAGCGCGCCGTCACTTTGAGCGGCCAGCTCCGAAAGCCTGGCAGCGACGTCGTGGGCGCCTTCCAAACGGGCGATGTCGAGAAGCAGTAGGGCTTCGCTGGCCACGTGTCCTGTGGCGGAGGCCTTCTTGGCTGCACTGAGCAGTGTGGCCCGGGCGTCGGCGAGACGACCGTGAGCTGCCTGCATCCATGCTTCCCCCAGACGCTGCTCGCCTTCCGACATGACTGCAGGTGTCACGGGTGGGCATGCTCTTTGTTCTGCAAGCGCCTGCTGCCCGGTCTCAAGGTCTCCAAGGACGGCTGCGCAAGCGGCAACGCCACTCAACGCCAGCCGCAAGATTTTTGCACAGTTGATCGAGCGGGCTTGAACAGCCCCTTCGGTGAACCACCGGAGTGCGGTTTTCGGATGCCCTGCTATCCATTCACTCCGGCCGGTACAGACCGTCTGCAGCAGCCGAACGGCCATTTCGGTGCCAGAAGCTGTGACCTGGGCGATGATGTCTTCGCCAAGATCCTTGGCATCACGAAGGCTTCCGTATTCCGTCAGTCCCAGTGTTTTGGCAAACAATTGCACGACTGGAGGGGCCACCAGGGCGTGTTCGTCCACCTGCACATGTTGCTCGTAGGCTCGTTGGGACCACAGCTGTGCCTCACCGCTGCGACCAGTCAGGGCGAGAGCTACTGACTGGGCGAGCGCGCCACGCAACCAGGCGCTGATATCTGGAGCTGTGCTGACATCCGTCTCGAGGTCGCCGAGCAGGGGCAGCGCAACCGCTGGCTCGCCGGCCAAAACTCGAAGGTGACCTTCGTTGATGCGCAGCACATGGCGAGCTGCAAGGTCATCCGTCGCATTTTTGGCGGCGTCGTTAATCTCCAGCGCTTTGGAGAGAGGGGCATCACTCAACACCAGAACGGATGTGTGCGCCAGCGTGACAGACACTTTCTCTCTTATGTCCCGCGCGCGGGTGCCAGCATCCATCAGTATCGGTTCCAGCCCGCTCCACTGCCCCATCTGGTAATGTGCATTCCCCAAGACGAGGCGGGTAGTGACTGAATGGTGAATGTCCGGGAGAGCGCCCAGAAGCTCAACAATACGCGGATAGTCGCGGGCGTGATGTGCCAAATTTGCAGCTTGTAGCAAAAGCTCTGGGTCGGCGGTTCCCGTTGCGGCCAGCTGCCAGGTCGCGATGCGCAAGATGTCCTCACGCCGACGGGCACCGTGCTCTGTGGTGCGCTCCACCTGTCCCAGTAGCAGGGTGCGCCTACGCCAGCTAGGAGTGCCGTCCCGGAGGACTTCCCCGTACAACGGGTGGGACAACGACACGGAAGAACGGCGCTGGTCCTGAGGTGAACGGATCAGGCCTCTATTCTGCATATCCGCCAGTGTTGCTGGTGTGGCAACGGAATGTGCATCCGCTGTGGAAATCGGCTCACAAAGAGCAAGAAGTTCCAGTAGGTTCCTGGCCTCCGGCACCACAGTATGCAGGCGAGCTGTGATCACCTCGATCAATTGCGTGGTCCGGGCCAGCCGGTTCTCAGTGAGTTTCCATACCCGGCCGTCATTTAGCAGCGTGCCGGCAGCCAGAGCCCCCAGCACAAGCTCATGCAAATACAAAGCATTACCCTGTGATGTGCGCCACAAAGTATGGACCGTGCCGCCACTCACGGTGCTTCCCAAAACCAACTGAAGAAGCTGCTCCACCTGATTCCGGCCAAGCTCAACAAGATCAATCCTGCATACTTTTTCACTGCTCACTAGCATGCTGTTCGCGCGATTCAATGGCTCGCCCGTGCGTACGGTCCCGATAATGCGGATAAGGTCGGAATCCATTAGGTGCCGCAGCAGCATCACGGATGTTGCGTCGAGGAGTTGCAGGTCGTCGATGAGCACGGCCCACCGTGACTCTTGGACCCCCAAGGCACGGGCAACTGCTGTAAATCCATCAACCGGGTTGGACAGGTCAACATCCGCCGGAATAAGGTGAGCGATCGCCCCCAGCGGAATCAGCGCTGCCGCGGCACTGGCGGTAGCCCGGGCGCCCCGGTAGCCAGAACTGACCGCCAGTGCCAAACACTCCTCAGCGCAGCGGGACTTACCTACGCCTGCTGGGCCGGAGATGATGACACCTTGATTCCGGCGATCAAGGAGGGACCGCTTGTAGGCTGCCAGCTCCTCTTCGCGGCCGACAAGGGGCCACCGTGTTCCATGATCCCGTATCGTCACAGTAAACACATCCACTCGCAGGAGGTCACAGAATGTGAGGTGATGGGCAGCTCGGTCCTACCTATTGCCTGTACTGCATTATCACCGTTTCAGCCAACGTTTCTCATTCCGGCCGCGCCGTGCAGGGGGATCCGGCGGTTGCGGCTACTCGTTGCGCCCGACCGGCCCCGCTCCGTCGATGCCGCGGCGCCTCGAGCCGCAACTACGATTTCTTTGCAAACGTGCAGGTCATGGCCGACGCCGACAGCCGGCCTGGTCGTGGCCACCGCCCGGCCGGCCCCGGACAACCAAGCCGACGGCCCGGTGCGGCGCAACTCCGGTCTGCCGTACCAATGCCGGGGCGTTACCGTGCTCGGCAACGGCGCCTACATCAACACCGGCTTCGTCGTTCCGCACCCGCAAACTGTGGAAGAACTCGCGCAGCGGATCAATCCGATCGTCGCGGGCTGGATGGGTACTACGGCCGGTTCTACCGGTCGGCCCTGTATCCACTTCCGATGCGCATCAACGCCTACCTGGTGCGCTGGCTCCGCAACAAGTACAGACGGTTTCGCGCGATGAGGAAGGCCATCGTGGCAGCTAAGCGCCGCCCGGGGATGTTCGCGCGCAGTGGAGGTGGGTCAGTTCCCCCTCCTTGGCCTGGTGATCAGGATTTGATCAGGACGACAAGAGCCGTATGACGAGAGAACGTCACGTACGGATCTGTCGGAGCCAGAGGGTGCGAATCCCTCCGGCTACCCGACCTTCGAAGTCCCGGGCGTTAGGTGGCAAACGGTGATCTCCAGGTTCGTCTCTGCTGCGAGGGCGGCGAGTTCACTTTTCCAGGCCCGGGTGCGGTAGCCGTTGGAGCCGCCCGCGTCCGCGGTGATCAGCAGACGGGTGGCGTGCGGGTGGTCGTGCCGGCCGCGGGCCTTCCACCAGCGACGGATCGAGGCGACAGCGAACTCGGCGGTGTCGTGGTCGGTGCCGATGCTGACCCAGCCGGTGTTCGCCGCGAGGTCGTAAATGCCATACGGGATCGCCTTGCCTGGACTCTGCCGGTCCAGGAAGTCATGCGTCTTGACCAGTACCGGTTCGCCCGACGGCTGCCCCTCATGCCCGGCGTTCTTGTAGTGGCCGACCAACTCCTTCTTCTTGGTGTCCACGCTGATCACCGGGTTTCCGGCACCGATTTGGTCTTTCGCCTGGTCGTTGATGTAGCGGAACTGGGCATCGCGGTCCGGATGCTGTGCGCCCTCGATGGTCTTCGCGTTGGCCTGCAAGCTGAAGCCCCCTCCCGCAGCAGGTCCCCGACCGTGTCCGCACTCACCCGTGCCCCTTGGCGGGTGAGTTCGGCGGCGAGCTTCCTCGTCGACCTGGTCGTCCAGCGCAGCGGCGATATCGGGCTGGTTGTGTACCGGAGCAACGAGTGTCTGCGCCCGAGACAGAGAACGACGGCAAACGGCAGCGTCAGCGAATGAGCAGCATGCGCAGCACCGCACGCCTCTCATTCACCCCGGTACGGGCGGGATCTGCCTTCGGCGGGAGATGCCGGCCCGGTGATCAAGCGCAGCAATGCCCACAGGCGCAACCGTGTGCGCAGAGCGGATCCCCGGCCGGACTTTCGCAGTGGAACCGGATCCGTATCCCGGAGCTCCCGAAGGAATAGAAATTCAGACATATGCCTCCAATCATCAAATGCTGTGTGCCGGGCAGAATCTGCGCAGCCTGCACTGACGGTCCGTCCGCTCGGCCACCGCCAGGGAAGGCGGCTCCGCGAGGACTCGCACCTCGCCTCGTTCTCAGGGAAGTCCGGTGTCCGTGTGAGCGTGGTCCAGAGTCTGTCTTGCTCTATTTCAGCTATGCGGGCACTCCTCGAGGAGGCGGCATGGAAACGCGCTGTTTGTTCCTCTCGAGCGTGCCGCTGAGGGCTCGAGGTGGACAGCCCAGGGAAACTAGGTAACATCCGTCTATGGCTCAGAAGATTGTGACTGTTTACACGGATGACCTCACGGGCGCGGAATCCGAAGAGGTGCAAACGCACACCTTTTCCCTGGACGGGGTCAATTACGAGATCGACCTCGTGTCAGACAACTATGACAAGCTGTTCGAAGCGCTTGCTCCCTTCATTGGCAAGGGACGCAAGCTCGGCCGGACAAGAGGTGCAAGTCGGCCGCGCACGGCGTCGACCGACGGTCCCAGCGCTGAGGAACTTCGGGCGTGGGCCCGGGAGAATGGTCATCAGGTCAATGACCGCGGCCGTGTCCCCGCCAGTATCCGAGAGGCCTACCAGAAGGCCCGTTGACCTAGGGAGCGTGTCGGCCCGTGATCTGGTGGGATGCCCGGTCCCGGGAGATCGGGGATATCGGCTGGGCAACCGAGGAGGGACGGCCCGCAGCTGGCGCGGTCATCGGGGGATGTAGCAGGGCGTGGCTGGCGGTCCATGCCGTGACAGGCCTCGGGGTCTCCCTCTGCTCAGACCTGATGGGTGTCGGCAGGCGTTGTCTTTGAAGGCTTGAGGCACAGGGTGCCGCACCTGTCGGACGCTGTCCGGCGGCCTCACCGGACGGGGCAGCTTGCAAGCTGGTGTCCCTTCTGGGATGCGGAGTCCACGGTGACGGGACCCTTTGCTCGGTGCGGCCGCAGTGGGTCGGCACGGCAGTGCCGTACTTCAGTGAGCTTCTTCGAGTTGGCCACCGATCAGGTGACGGCCCACGAAGCGCAACGACCAAGGCCCCCGGGCTGTTGATCGAGATGTCTGACGTCTCAACCACCGGGTTGGGGGCCTCGTTGGTCATCTATCCTGCCGCACTCGACCTGCCCCATGCGCTCGTGGAGTGGGGTCACCATGCTCGTCTTCACCCGTGAGGGTGACCGGCGCTGCAAGCTTCGCCCGTCTCAGCGCGCGATGGTGGCACTGGTGTAGCTGCGCGAACACACCACCCTGGCGAAGATCGCTGCCGGGTTCGGGATCAGCGAGTCCACCGCCCACGCCTACACCAGCGCAGTCATCCACCTGCTCGCCGAACGTGCGCCGGGTCTGCTGAAGGTCCTGCGCGAGGCCGATGTGGACTTCGTCCTGCTGGACGGCACGCTCGCCGAGTGCGACCGGGTCGGCGACAGACGGGCCGACTACTCCCACAAGCACCGCCAGCACGGGGTGAACGTGCAGGTGGTCACCGATCCGGGCGGCCAGTTGCTGTGGCTCTCACCCGCGTTGCCGGGCCGGGCTCACGACCTGACCGCCGCCCGCACTCACCGGATCATCCGCATCTGCGAGCGCCAGGGCGTCCCCATCCTGGCTGATCTCGCCTACCAGGGCGGAGGCTTCTGGGTGAGTACCGGCATCAAAGGCAGGCCCCTGCAGGAACTCACCCTCACCGAGAAGACCGTCAACCAGGCCCTGGCCGCGGCACGGACACCGGTCGAACGCGGCGTCGCGCGCCTGAAGGCCTGGCAGATCTTCCGCAGATCCCGATGCAGTCCAAACCGCATGACGTCAATCGCCAAAGCCGTCCTTGCGCAGGGGAGTAGCCGTGGCTTGCCTCGGACGAACTGTGCTCGCTTGTCGCGCTGTTACTGCCCGAGTCACACCGAATCTGGTGGAGGTGTAGGGGCAGGGGCATCCAGGGGAGTACCTGCCGCAGGAACTGGGGCTTCGAATTGAGGGTGACGTGCTGAAAGCATCTGGTCGGATGGAACGAAGCCGGTTTCCAGGAGGAGCTGAGCGAGGTGATGCCGAGGATGGTGGGGGCCGTCAGCAACCTGGACGGGCTAGTGCATGCGCCCAAGTGAGTAGTTGCAGATGAGTAGTTGTCCTCCTGGTACACGTTCCGTGGACATGTCATCTTTGCGTGGGGCGGCTGGAACGGCCGATCTTTGTGCCGCCCATGGACAACGATCCCTGGAGCAGTGATTCACATGAGACATCACCTTCGTCGCCGTACTGCAGGCATCTTCATCACACTGTCCCTTCTCGTCCTCACCGCCGCACCGACCGCTGCGGCCCTCCCAGCCACCGGGACGACGCCCTCTCGGCAGCCCGAGTCCGCAGTTGCCGCGGCTCAGGAGCGGGCTGCGCGCTCCCTGGCTCGCTCGCTTTCCGATTCCGCCTGGCGTACGCGGGTGCAGCGGGCAGCGCAGAAGTCTGCGGAGGTGCCTGTTGCGGCCATGGCCCGGCATGCCGATGGCACCTTGCGGTCCGACCTCGCTTCGGCCAATCGGCGCATTGCCGCCGCTAAGGGGCTCGATGGCAGCGTGGGGCCACTCCTGCGGTTACGCCTTGGAGTTGGTTCCATGCGGGAGGCGTTAACTACAGGTGTGGTGCCCTGGGTGGCGGCGGCCACTGCCGACGACAGCAGTACCGTTACCGCCTACGACAGTCACGGACGAGCGCACAAGCTCGATGCCCGAACGCCGCCTAAGCATCCGGTGTACGTCGTCGACATCGACGGTGAGGAGGCTGTGGCTGCCGGCCTCAGGGTCTTGAGGAGCGAACTCGGCCGACTGGGACTGGCTTCGCCCACCGTGGCCGCATCGTCCCCCGGCTCCCAGGACCCTGGCTTTTGGGCTACGCGCCTGACCGAAGTCCGACTGTCCGACGACAAGGAAACTTGGATCAAGGGCGACGCGGAGATCTACACCCTTGTCACGGGGTTCGGCCATGACGGAAAAGCAAAGGTCGACCCGGTCGACATGCCGTACCTGGACAACGAGGGGACGATCTACAGCCCCCAGCAGATCCTCGTCAACTGGGCAAACTACAAGTACAACCTCGCCGACGCCGTCATGATGGAGGACGACGGGGGTACCAACTACCGCGACCTGGCCAAGGCCATCGCCGGTGTGCTGCTCACGATCACCGACCAGGGCATGTACGTCCCTTTGGCCAACGCAGTCCTGGACGCCTTCCCGGACTACTGGCTGACGGACGGTCCAGACTACGTGGACTCCTGGTATAGCCTTGCCCGACACGAAACGGGCACCCGAAACGGCGCCCGCGGTAACGGGCTGATGACCCTGGAACCGTACTTTGTGCAGCAGTTCTAGGCGGGTTTGCGAACGGACTACACAACGCTCGGCAATGCAGGCGCGGTTGCCCGGTCCACCCGGTGCTGGGCGTCCGTGAGCGGTATCCAGTGCTGGGTCGATTCCAGCGCTGCACGGTCCGATCCGCCTGCAAACTCACCTCCGGTGAAATGCAGTTAGCGGACCCGCCGGGCGCGCACCTCCTCTTGTCCCGCGGACAGTCGAGGCGGGGCGCATATATCGCACTACCGTACGAGCGGTATTCGTGGATGCGGATCGGGTTCGCCCTCTGCGGGAAACCGTGGCGCAGGCGAGGACGAAGCCTTTGGACCGGGACCGGTTCGGCCTGCCGGTCGGCCGGAGAAGCGCCTACAAGTCGGTGTCCCTCCGGTGGGCCCTTGCCCACTGCTCCTCGAATGTGCTCCGGTTGATCTCCTGATCCACCAGTGCCGGGTCGAAGAGATCCGCGACCGGCGGGTTGAACGGCCAGTCGTCGGGGCCGCTACGCAGGGCAGTGTCGTCCTCGGCCAGCTCCACCTGGCGAACCCGGCGTCCGTCCGACCCTACTTCCATCAGGTAGACGACCGATTCGTCGTGCTCCTCGGCCCCTTGACGCTGCAGATACACGACTTCCCTGTCCGCGAGCGAACCGAAACCCTCGCACCCATGCTGTGCATCCCGCTCGGCGCGCAGGCCGTCCAGTCCCGGAGGCATACGAGGAGCGTCAATGTCGACTTCCTCCAGCCCCATGTCCTTGAACCGCGCCACAGTCTTTGGGTCCGTCACCACCTCGACCCAGGCGAACGTCTCGCGGACCTCCCGCGCAGACCGCGCACGGACCCACCACCATGAGCCCCCCATGCCGTAGTCGTGCAGGGCGAGGAAGGAGTACTTGTCCGTGGCGTCATTTCTGGTCATGAAGGATGAGCCTAGTGAGGCGTCACCAGATGGGCTATGCGCATGAGCCGCCTCTTGCGGTCGCGTACGCGGCGTGACTTTTGAATTTCCGTGCGCGGGAGGGTGTCCGCGGCTCTGCGCGGCGGCTCGCCGTTGCCGAACGCGTCGACACCTGTGCAGCACCTGCCGCGTACGGGGGCAGGACGGGCATACAGCCGGGGCACGATCAGCGAAAGGCCGCGCCCTCGCACGTCGGTCTGTCTCTCTCAACGACGGCACGCAGGTGAGGCAGTCAGCCAGGACGGGGAGGACAGCCCTCTGTGCGAGTGGGGGCGTCCCTCCCGGCAGGGCGTCATGCATCGCTCGGCGAGCCCTTATCGCCCAATCCCGGGAAAGCGAGAGCCCTGAACGGGGATGTCGGGGCTCCGGCCACGCCCGTACAGTGGTGGTGCCCCGGATGGAATCCAGGACAGAGGGAAGGCTTGCCCAGCGATTCTTGCAGCGATAGGCGCAGCAACGGGTGCAATGGAAGTGGCGAGGCGGTGCCGCGGTAGTCTTCCCAGTGAGGATGCGTTGATTTCATGCAATGTTTTTGTGGATGCGGCCGTCATATCCGGCTGAGGAGATGGTCTACAAATAGGTTCGGATCGGTGTTTTCTCAGGCGGTTGCGATGGCCGTCGGAGCAGTGGAAAGAGTTCCGGGATTTTCTGCAGATGATGATCTTCGAGGGCTGGCCGAAAGCGGTCCTATCCTACTCGCACATCTGACGGCATACGTGCACGGACAAGACCGGGAGGAACGGCGTGCCCGCGAGCTTCAATCCTGGTACCGGCGCTGGAGCAGTCGCCACAGGGATGTTCTGAAAGTTGCCGGAGGATGGTCTGGAAATCCAACACGGGCAACGCGACTGGTACTTACGGGGGCCCGTGAGTTCGGTACGATAATTGAGGTTCGCGATACCGGTATGAGTGTCAATGAAAATCCGAGAGTAAAGATTCGACTGCAGGTTCGTCTGCCCGAAGCTGAGCCATTTGAGGTAGCCGGAAAGGTCACTGTATCGCGCCTTTGCGTGCCACGTGAAGGTGCGCTAGTGGAGGTTGCCTATGATCCGGTCCAACCGCAAAGTTTCACTTTTCGCCTCGACGAAGACAACTCTCGGTAGAATTATGAGTACCGATGGCAGCACGGTTTGGACGAGTTGCGGGAGAGCCCGCAGGGCAGGACAGTGCAACGAACTTGAAGGGGCGAGACGTGCGCAAATGCCTGTGACGCCTGGTCTTGAGCCGGATTACGGTTTCTTTGGGTCCGTCACCACCTCGACCCAGGCAAATGCTTCGTGGCGCCTGGGGAGGCGCCGGCCGAGTTGGCGAGCCCCTTCCACCGACGGAGCCGGTCCGGAGACAGCGGCCCGCAGTGCCAAACGCCCCTAATCCGAGCCTTCCTTCGGCCGCCTGTGCAGTGGCGCCCCTACCCTTTCTCACTTCCTCGACACGGAAGTTCTCCTGGACGACATCCAACCTCAGGCGCGTTGCCCAGGCCGGGCCAGGAGCCGAGGGAACCGGCAGGAGCGTACTCGCCCTCGTCGCGGACGGTGGGACTGGGACCATCACTGGCACTGAAATCCGACCGGGGCACCACCGAGCACCCGCCGGTCACGACACTGGAAGCAACCTGCCCACTGGCGGTACCGATGAGACCGCTTCCCGCCACCTGCCAGAAGCCATCGCTGGTCTTGTCTCGACCGCGGCACGACCTGAAGCGGCCCCTCGGCCAGGTCGGCATCCCCCGCTGTCACGCGCCAACCTGTCGGGCGCCAGATGAGTAGCGGTCACTCAGGCGCCGCCGTCAGCTGAGTGATCGAATAGAGCGTGAGAGGCCGCCTCCTGCTGGGGGAGCGCTTCACCGTATTTCTTCCGTACCAAAGCGGCATCATATTGAGGCTGATCGACCTTGATAGACCTCTGCATCGGTACGTGCCCGGGGCGAGCAAGGTGCCAGCTCCGGCCTGGCGAGCTGAGGCCCCGGCCCTTCTCCGGCTCGCCTTCCCCAAGCGGGGCCGCGTGTGAGCGGCAGCGGCCCCTTGTGCGCCCGCCCGTGGGGACGAGGCGGAGGCGCACACGAAGCGGCCCGGCGGCGGCGATGGACACCCCCCTCCTCCCACCGCCGGGCCGGTCTGTGCCGATCGCAGCAGGCAGGGACGTACCGGCATGGCCCAGCCCGGGATCCGAACAACCGGCCCACCACAACTGATCGCCAACTGCGGCAGATCCTCTGCCTGTTGCCGCCCGGCACATTGCAAAGCCGTGGCCTCATCGGCCGACGGGGGCTGTCCAGCATCAGGGCCCTGCAGGCAGCAGCCGCCCTCGGTCGACTGGAGCTGGGCTCCCGGGGCCCAGCAGGTCTGCCATGCGCAGCACCGACGTCGCGTGCAGGCAGTTCTACTTCGCGTCCATCTACACACGCTCTCGGCCCGACTCGGCCCGAAGGCAACGGAGTCCCACTGAAACTCGGTCGTGCGGACACCGCAGGTGAAGAAGGACCGCTTCCGTTGATCTGTGAGAGCAGGCCGAGTCCGAGGTGCAGTCTCCGGACTGCCGCGGACGAGTACTCCCCGGTACTGCGGAGCCATCGGAGAGCGCCACGAAAGCGCCGTCCCTGTGCGCAAGGAGCTCATCGGCCTACTTTGACTACGGAAAGTGATGATCGACGCGGTGGTGGCCCGATGATCACGGTGTTTCACATTTTGCGGGCCAGCAGATACGCCCGCTCTGTGTCGGCCTCGCCCGGATACGGCTCGCGCATCAGCGTTGCCTGCACGGTGAACCCAGCGCCAATGAGGCCTGCGGCAACCTCGTCGGGCCGCAGAGCGAAGAAGTCTAGTGTTACAGGCCGGTTGAACCAGGAGTCCCGACGTCGGACCTCCTCACCTGCATGGAAAGCGGCGAGGACGAGACCTCCAGGCCGCAACACCCGGGCGAACTCCGCATAGACCCGCGATCGCTCCTCGGCCCGCAGATGGATCAGCGAGTAGAACGCCACCACACCGGCGAGCTCTTCGTTGCCCACGGGAAGATCCAGCATTGAACCGACCCGCACGTCAAGTCCTGGCCGACGTGCCTGCGCCACCTTGACCATGCCCGGCGACACGTCCACGCCCAAGACCGGAACTCCGAGATCGTCCAGGAAACATGCGACTTGGGCGGGCCCGCATCCTACGTCGGCAACGGGACCATCCTTCGGAATCTGTTCGGAGAAAGCCGTCAACATGGAACGGTCCAACGGCTTGGTAGCCAGATCCGCAGTGAAGCCCTGCGCATACGCGTCCGCGACTGCGTCATAAGAGTCCCGGATCGAGGTGCTGTCCATCCGGCCAGTATCCGCCACTCAGGGCGCCCTGTGAACCGTTCCGGGTTCTCGATCGTTTGAGAGGATCGAGTTGTGGACCGAAACTTCGTCGCCCCCGCCCCGAACTGTTGCTGGGTCGCCGACTTCACCCACGTCACCACGTTTGCCGGCGTCGTCTACGTCGCCTTCGTCGTGGACACCTCTCCCGCCGCATCGTCGGCTGGTCAGCAGCCACATCGAAGGAGACACGGCTCGTCCTGGATGCCCTCGAGATGGCACTGTGGCAGCGCGACCGAGGCCAATACCCTTACCAGAAAGGCGAGTGCTTATCACTCCGATACCGGCAGTACACATCGTTCGCGCTCGCCGAGCACCTCGACCGGACAGGCATCGACGCGTCGGTCGGATCGGTCGGCGACGCCTACGATAATGCCCTCATGGAGTCCACGATCGGCCTGTTCAAGACCGAGTTGGCCAAGCCCCGTAGGCCCTGGAAGACGCCTTCCCAGGTCGAACTCGCCACCGCCGAATGAGTCGACTGATACTGCCACCGTCGGCTCCACGGTGAAATAGGGCCCATCCCACCTGCCGAATACGAGACAAGTACTACCGCGAAACCACGAAACCCCAGGTCACAGTCACGACCTAGAGTCCCTATCAAACCCGGAACGTTCACTGACCTGCTGGAACTGGATTAACAGCGGCTAACAGAATGAGCCCCGCGGGCTGACCTGCAGAGATCCCGGCTCGCCGTCGGCAATGAACCGCGTCAGGGATCCCTCCAGCAGTTCCAGAAACTGCCGTAGGTCGTCGGCTACCTTGTCGAGCTCTGGTTCGTCCAGTGATGCCGTCCGCGTTCGATGAACCCGACCCATCAGGGCCCGCGACGTAGGACAGACGGCCCGCTGTTGGGTAGGCGTCCCGTCCGGCGCCGTTCCACCAGCGGTGGATCGACTCAACAGCGAACGCGGCGGTGTCGTGGTCGATGGCGGTGCGCGGGTCAGTGGAGAAGCTAGTCGATGTGCTGGTAGCGCACCTGGGGGTTTCAGGGCAGTGGAAGGTGAGGTCCTGGAAGTTGCGGATCCGGGGCAGAAGACCGATCCCCAGCAGATGGGCGAGTCCGAAGACAGGGAACGACTGGCCTTGCGTATCGGCGTGGACCTGCTCGGGCCGGGCCGCCGACTGGTTCTGGAGGAGGGAGCCGATCAGGCAGACGGCTTCCCACACTCCGCAGGGAACGAATCTTGAGAAGAGCGCGACGTAGGTGTCGGCGACCAGATGATGGGCGATGCCACCGTATCCGCTGTACCGGATCGAGGTCTCGGCCAGGAGGTTGTCGACGGCGGCGTCCATCATCGTGCCGTCCACCGCGGCCGCCGACCCGTCGCCCCACGCCCGGACCAGGTCCAGGTCGAGGTGGGCGTCGACGACTTCGGCACTGGCCCAGGCCAGGTTCCTGGCGCTGCAGCGGCGTTTGGCGATCGCGGCCAGCTCGTGCGCGGCCACCGTGCGGATGTGCCGGGCGGGCCTGGGTTGCCCCGAATCCGGAGCCGTAGGCGAGCGCGGTGACCACATACCGGGCCAGCGGGTTCCTCAGCTTCGGATCCGAACCGGACAACGGACCAAGGCGGTGCCACCAGCCGGTCCAGTGCGCCGCCCGGGCGAGGTGCTCCAGGATGCCCCGGGGCCGGCAGCCGCCGGTCCAGCTCCGCCTCCAGCGCCTCTGCGGAGGCCTGCGCTTGCTGCCCTTGCGCAGCGAGGGCAGGGCACCCCGGTCAGCGGGTCGATCGTCAGGTCCGCGTTGTCCGGATACCCGGCATCCACCTCCTGCGCGATCCGCGTGAACTGCTGCCGCAAGTCCTCCACGAAGCCGCCGGCCGTGCCGGGGATATCAGCCTGCTCGCGCAGAACTCGGGGATCTGCGGCTCCACCTGCTCCCAGGGCAGAATCTCCTCGTCCAGTCGCCGAAGTCCTCCGCGCCGACCACCGCGATGTCCCCGCAACGCAGCTCCTCGACCAGGTAGGGGAAGACCACGGCCTCGAAGTGCCGGCGCATCAGCATCCCCGGCTGGTCCTTCGCGTACACCATCGCGCGCCAATGTCCGGATGCGAACGACAAGTCCAGGCCCCGCAGCCGCGCACAATCTCCGGCGTCGGCCGGCGGCACGGGGGCCAGGACCGTGTCGGGATCAGCTCCCGGGTCGGGTGCCGGTGGGCGACGGCGTGCTCCAGGGCCTCCAGCACACGCGGTTCCGTGAGGTGGGCACGAAGGCGAGGATACGGGCGAGCTCTTCCCTGACTGCTGAAACTGGCAGCGCAGACCGTCTCCTATTTGCAGGACCGTGCTGGTATGAACGGCTGACCGCCTCAGCGCATGGGTCAGCCGTTCCGACGCCGCGTGGCGGCCGTACCGCGACTGCTTTCAGTAGGCTGAGTAGACATTGTCAATCGAACCATAGCGCTTGGCTGCGTAGTTGCACGCGGCGGTGATGTTCGCGACCGGGTCGTAGATGTCCCAGGACGTCCCACTGACGTGATACAGCCTGAAGGTCGGTTCGATAACCTGCATCAGTCCCTTGGACGGAGTTCCTGCCTGAGCGTTCGAGTCCCAGAGGTTGATGGCGCGCGGGTTCCCGCTCGACTCACGCATAACATTACGGTAGATCCCGTCATAGCTTCCGGGTATCCCTCTTGACTGCATGACTTCGAGCGCAGCCCTGATCCACGTGTCTACACTGCCTGACTGGGCGTAGGCAGGACTGGATGCCAATGTCGGTGCTGCGGCTGAAAAGCTTAGAGCGACCAGGAACGCGGTAATTGCACTCACGCTCACGGCACGGACAGATGAGATCCGGCGAGTATGGAAATGAGACGTCACAGTCGATCACCTCGGTTTCGTGGAGAATCAACGAGACGAGCCAACTCGACAGGGCGTGAGATGAATTGAGTAGTTGGTGCTCCCACTGAGGGGCTGTGCGTAGCGTCACATGAAGATTGGAGAGTGAGGTTAGGTCGTGGTTAGGCTCCCTGAAGAACGATGGATACGAGTGCCTCACCTGCCGTCGCGCTCATGCTGGTCGCGGGCGGTGATCGATTCCTCTCGGCCGGGTCCAAAGTGACCCAGTAGGGTCGGACGCGCACAAGTCCAAGCAGTGAGTACCACGCCCAAAACGGACGCCCCTGGCACCCCGCTCGCAGTCTCGCTGCCCGGTGGCAACCGCAACAACGTCACACAGTTACTGCTCCTGCCGGACAGGGTTCCCGCCAGCGTCGGCCCCGCAGGCGCCCCGACGCGCTTCTCGTAGGCCGCAGTTACGACCAAGACAGGTACGACCGACTACCGCGGCAGCACGGCGTGCACCCATTCTCTGCGGAACGAGGCGAGGCACACGGCTTATGGCCAGCGTCTGCGCTGGCACGACGCGACGACATCTACGAGTCAATCTCGGCCGTGCACCCGGCGGATCACCCACCGAAAACGTCCAACGCCATGTCAGGATCTCTCCAACAGGGCGGTCCATTGTGCGCGACACAACAGGAGTCGCGGCGCCCGTGTCCGAGCAGACTCCGGCGCGGGTGGACGGGCAGAGGAGAGGCCGGGACAGTCTTGGGACGTCTACCCGGACGGGCGGAAACTGGATCCTTTCTGTGTGCACGTCAGCCCCGTCAACTTCGTACGGATCATCCGAACCGCAGGGTTGAAAAAGCCTAAGACGGTTTCCTACGTGGTGAGTTGAGGCTTGGATCAGCCGCTTCAACGGCACGGGTGCTTTGTGCTGGGCACCGAGTTCCCCGCCTGAGCAGCGGCCGTGCTGAAGGAGTTAGTTAGGCGCTGTTTCTCGGATCATATGCGGAGTCAGATGATGAGGGCTGCGAGGGTGATGGTGCCGAGGTAGGTGTAGGCCCGTTTCTCATAGCGTGTGGCGACGCCGCGGAACCCCTTCAAGTGGTTGATGGCACGCTCGACGGTATTGCGTTTCTTGTAGCGTTCGCGGTCGAACCGGGTGGGTCGTCCGCCTCGGGAACCGCGGTTGCGGCGGTGTCTGCGCTGGTCGAGCCGTTCGGGGATGGTGTGCGATATGCCGCGTCGTCGCAGGTAGCGGCGGTTTTCGCGGGACGTGTAGGCCTTGTCGGCCAGGACGTGGTCGGGTCGGCTGCGAGGCCGGCCGACTCCGATGCGGGGCACGGACACCTGCTTCAGGACGGGCTCGAGTTGAGGGCCGTCACCGTAGTGTCCGGGTGTCAGGAGGAGAGCGAGCGGCCGGCATTTTCCGTCGGCTGCGAGGACGCTCCTATAGATCGTCAAGGTGTGGGGCAGAGTTGTTCGGTGGTGAGTTGCGGGCGGGGTAGCAGGCGGTAGATCTCGCGGGCGACGAAGCGCTTCAGGCACCGGATGATCTCCTTCTTGGAGAGGCCGTCGGCGGTGCGTCGGGCGACGTACTTCTGAGTGCGCAGGTCGTACTTCATGCGGACCAGAACGATGGTGTGCAGGGCTCTGTTGGCCTGCGGTCGCCGCCGCGGTTGAGCCGGTGACGGTGAGTGCGGCCGGATGACGCAGGGATGGGTGAGGCTCCGCAAAGGTGGGCGAAGGACGCCTCGGAACGGAGACGTTCGGGGTTGTCACCAGCGGTTTCCAGGAGCTGACCTGCAGTCTCGGGGCCCACGCCGGGCAGCGCGACGAGCTTGGGGGCCGTTTTGGTGACCAGCGGGCCGATCTCGGCTTCGGCCTCCCTGATCTCCTTGTCCAGGGCCTGATAACGGCGGGCCAGCCGCCTCAGGGTGACTTTGGTCGTGTAAGCGGGATCTTCGAGGTTGCCGGTGGGGCGGGAGCGGGCAAGGGCGCCAATCAAGTCTTTGGTGGACAAGCCGCGGAATCTGTCGCGGACCTCGCTGGGGGCGCTGATCATCAGAGCGCGGATCTGGTTGATGGCCTGGGTACGGGCCTTGACTGCGGAGTTGCGAGCCACACGCAGGACCCGGATGCTTTCCACGACGCCGTCGCGGGTCTTCGGGGTTCCGTCGGCACGGCCTGACAGAACAGCAGTGGCGGCCGCGTAGGCGTCGACGGGGTCGGACTTGCCGTTGGCACGGCGGGCCTTGCGGTCGGGACGGTCGACCTCGATGACCGTGAGTCCGTTGCCGCGCAAGAAACGGGCGAGCTCGGCACCGTAGGAACCGGTCCCCTCCATCCCGACAGCGATGATCTCGCCGTGGGAGGCGAACCATTCCAGCAGTCGCCAGTAGCCGTCCGGGGTCGTCTCGAATGATTCGGTGGCCAGCTGGCGGCCCACAGTGTCGATGACAGCGGCCTGGTGAAAGTCGGTGTGGGTGTCGATCCCGCCGACCACAGATATCTCAGTTGCCTCGTTGGCTGTCACGCTGGTGGTGATGTCCTTTCGAACCGCGCTCTTGAAAGGGGACAGCACGGGCCGGCCGGGCAGACGGACAACACAGTGATGGGACCCCTGGTCAGGCTCCTATGAGGTCACGAAAGTCCAGCTGGCCGCACGCATGATCGCCTCGGACCGACGCATCCTCGCCAGGACAACTCAACAGCGTCGGTGGATTTTTGGGTCAGGCCCGAAGCGATCACTCAGCCGTCATCACTGTGGATTTTGGTGGTGAAGCCGCCGCGGGAGCGTCCCAGACACTCGCCGATCTGACCACCCCCTCCAGCCGGACGACCAGTTTCCTCAATACCGGATCGACCTGGTTCGTCCGCGGATGGACCCCCTTTTGACGAACCGCGGCGGGCGGTGCCTTCCTTGCGCCGGCCGCATGCTGATGGGCCCTCACCGCGGTGGAGTCGACGGACACGTCCCAGTCGACCCGGCCCGCAGCGTCCTCGGCAGCCTGCACCTTCGACAGCAGCATCTGCCAGGTGCCGTCCGCCGACCAGCGTCGATGACGTTTGTAGACCGTCTCCCACGGCCCGAACCGCTCCGGCAGATCCCGCCACTGGACTCCCGTACGCACCCGGTACAGCACCCCGTTGATCACCCGGCGATGATCGCTCCACCGACCCCCACGTGCACCGCCGCGAGGCAAGAACGACTCCAGCCGATCCCACTCCGCGTTCGTCAGGTCGCCACGTCCCATGCAGCCAGCCTGCCCCCAACACCCCACTCACGGAAGGAGATCCGAGAAACAGCGCCTAACTGAGACAGGTCCAGCATTTGAAGGAAGCCAATCCGGTTTCGGGCAGTGTCCGGCTACAAGGCGCCGAGGATGTCGACGATGAAAGCCATAGGCGCGTTTTTGGGGATGGCGCTGTCCTGCGGCGGCTGCGTCCCGTAAGCGAGAGCCGACGGCATGGTCAGCAGGACGCGGTCGCCAACGCGTTTGCCCGCCAGGCCTTGCTCCCAACCTTTGACGATCATGCCTGCCCCGAGCGGAACGGTTATGGGCTTGCCCTTGCGCCACGAGGAGTCGACGGTCTTGCCATCGGGGAACGTGACCGCCGTGTAATGGACGACCAGTGTCTGACCGGTCGCTACCTTCTGTCCTTTACCCGCGATCAGGACGTCGGCTTCGAGCTTCTTTGGCGCAGGTGTGCGGGGAGTGACGGCGATGGATGGGCCTTTGCCGTCGCGGGCGTCCCTGACCGTGGGCTGGCCGGGGCGAGGCGCCTTCTGCTCATCCGCAATCCGGGACTTCGGATCGATGCGGGCTGACTGGAGGATGTCTACGACCACCAGCAGTGTGTCTGTCGACTTCACTCCCGACGGCGGGCCGCCACTTCCGCCGAACGCGTCAGCGCTCGGCGCAACCAGGAGCACCCGGCTGCCCACCCTCTTGCCTGGAAGCCCCTTGACCAGCGCTGGCGTACGGGCCGATGCGTCGATCGGCACGACCTGCGCTCCGGCGGCTCCCTGGTCGTAGCTGCTCACGGAAGGATGGCCGTTTCCCCAGACCGTCGATGTGATCTGCAGCTTGACGTAGTCTCCCTTGCGTAGCTCGGGTCCGTGTCCCTCGATGATCGTCTTCGCCTCGAACGCCTTAGCTGCACTGCCCTTCGAGACGGAGATGGACGGCTTCGCCCCCCATGTGCCAGTGACCGTCGGCGTGCCCACCAGAGCGTCACCATCACCGCTGCACGCGGATGCTGACAGCACCACGGCAGATATCAACAGGCCAGCGGACAGTCGGTGGTACATGAGAGATCTCCTCGATCGTGCAAGGGGGCGGCGCTGGGAGCAAGGGCAGATTCCAGGCCCGGGGTCCGTCTGCTTGCCAGCAACGGCCATGCCGCCTCCGCCTGAACAGGCCGGCCAACCCGTGCCCCATCGGTCACCGCCTCGGCCGCAAGGGCAACGAGTTGTGCGTGGCGGAAGGGGCGCGGACGCGGGTGCGTGACCGGTGACACATCCCACCAAGCCGTCTCATGATCTTTTGCACGGCTTGCTCCCTGTTCGGTGAGAGATGGCGCCAAGAGGGGCGACATCCTAGGGGGAGATGCTTCATCTACTTGGAGAGCGTCACATCGGTAACTGGTGCTTAGCCTCGGAGGCTGCCGGTACTCACAGGGGCCGATATGGTGAGCCGACGCCGGTCGGTGCTATGGCGGCGGCAGGCTATGTGAGGAACGTTTACGGGCGCCGGCTCGGTGTCTCCACTGGACCTGGGGCCGGACGGTGTGGGGCCGGGGGAGGGGCGGATCCTCACGGGTGGGTGCCCGACTGCATGCCGTGCCGGGTGCGCAGCAGCTTGGTGCCTTGCTCACGGACAGGTTGCCGAGCAGACGCCATGTTGGTGGCTGTGGCTTATGCGCAGCAAGTCGGTCTGCGTCACGGGTGCCGACCTGGCAGCTGCAAGCGATCCCAGTACTTCCGCCCCTCGGTCCGCTGCGGTCTCTATACGCCGGATCGGATGTTCGATACCCGCCTCGGAGACGACAGCAATCTGTTTCACGGTGGAGTCCGATGCGCGGCATGGATCTCCCTCTGGTCGAAAAGCCTGGCTAGTTCGTTCCGTAAGCAAGCGACAAAGGCCGATGGAGGAGCCCGACTGCTCCAGAGGTGTTGGCCGGTGTTGCGGGCAGGGGAAGGCGTGGAAGCACTGTGGAGTAATCCCTGCCCATGTGAGGAGGGGCAGAGACGCGATCATCGGGCGGGTTGGGGTTGTGGCCGATGCGCAGATGACGGGTGGTGGGGCCGAGATGCGCTGACAACCGGTTACGAGGTCCCATCCGGGGTGTCGGCCTTCTGCTGCGTTCATTCGACGCGGTCGACATGCCCAGCCTTCTCTCCGGGGCTAACTGGACGGGTCGTGCCTCGTGTTGGACGGACGGCCGGTCTCCGTCGAGTGATCGAGATGGTGCTGCCGGTCGACCCCGGTCAGACAACGCCACGAGCCCTGCATGGTGTCGACTGCGAGGCGGAGGATCACGTGCCGGTCGGCGGTGATGCGGTGGACGGGCAGGCAGGAGGGGCTGCGCGACGGCCGGGCGGGGTGGCCCGACCGACACATGTGAGGCTTCCACCCGGCGCCGTCGTCCTTATAGCGCTCGCACCACCGTACGGAGGAGGCTGATCGCGACGTGATGACATGGTGGTCGTGCCGTATCAACTGGTGCCCGCGATGCACGGCGTGAGGTCCGGGCGCTTGGCGATACGTCCGTCGCCGGAGGAACGTCCTTGCATGCGTCTGCCGATCCAGGGTCCCAGAAAGCCGGCTGCCCAGCGCAGTTCACCGATGCCGGCGCGCCATCCGGTTGCGGTGGGGAGCTGCGGGGTGGGCAGCGGCCGGGTCCAGGAGTCGTCGCTGCCCGGCAGGTGCAGAGCGTCCGCGAAGGCGTCGGCGATGCGCTGATGGCCGAGGGGGCTGGCGTGCAGGCGATCCGGACTCCACAGGCGGGAGTCTCCGGCCACGGCATGGCGGCCAGCCTCCACGACGGTCACCCCATGTCGCCGTGCGGCTTCGCGGATGAGGTTGTTGAGGGTGGTGACGCGGTGGCTGATGGGACGGGCCAGCGGAGTGATACGGGCGACGTCGGGGAAGGTGACAGTGGCCACGCATGCTCCCTGAGCGGTGAACGCAGCAAACATCGCCTCCAGGTGGCCAGCGACCGTGACTGCGTCGAAGCGGGGCCGCAGGAGGTCGTTTACTCCGGCCACCACCGTTGCCAGGTCTGGCCGTAGAGCAAGGGCCGGAGCGAGCTGTTCCGTGTGTACCTGGCCGGCTAGGCGGCCCCGGACGGCGAGGTTGGCGTACTGCAGGGCCGGGTTGTGTCGCGCGAGCTGCTCGGCAAGCCGGTCGGCCCAGCCACGCAGACCTGTTGTGTCGTCACCGTCGCCGACCCCTTCGGTCTGGCTGTCGCCGAGCGCCACGAACCGTGTGAAACGGATGGCTGTATTGGACATGAGTAAGACTCCGGTGGATGAATTGGGCGGGCGAGACGTGTGATCGGCGCCTGCGCGGCACGGCATGCCATCCCCGCCTGTTAGCTGCCGACATACACAATTGCGAGCCTGTGACATGTGTTCGAAACGCAGGCTGCGCACAGGTGGGGCGACCCGTGCCGTCCAGGGGTGTACTCGTCGTCGTTGCTTTCCTGAGTGCAGACTCTTGCGGATCCGCTCGCAGCGCACGAGCTCGGCTATGGCCTGTCCTGCGGTTCAGCCGTGCGCCAACCGTTCCCGGACTATATCGCTTAGTTGACTATTCGCAAAAGTGTCTATCTGCATCGGGAGGACGGTAGCAGGAGGTCGTCGAGCGCCACCTGCCGTGACCCCCTGAAACCACATCGGGGCAACGGGCTTGTCCGCGCAGCGTTTCCGCGACTGCAGAGTTCCCGCCGACTCCCTCGGGCGGTCGGCGCCGTGCTGGGGCTGTACCACTCTCGCTCGCGTGATCGGTTCAGGTGGGGAGGTGCACGTCCGTCAGGTCGTGGCTATGAGCGTGAGGCTGGCCGGCGGAGCACCATGCTGTTCCGCCCGGCATCATGCGCAGATCAGGCTTCCGACGGGGTTGCCAGGCTCGAGAGCAGGCGGCGGAACATCGCTTGGGTATCGGCCCGGACGTAGCTGTCTGAGCATCCCGTCGGGAAGGTTGAGGCCTCCAAGGGGCAGCCGCTTGCGGTCGTTTGCCGTCCCGGCATCCGGTCCGCGGGCTCGGATGGTCGTGGTGCCCGCCTCGTTTGGCGCACGGCTGCGGTGAGATCATTGCCTGATGGGCCGTGACAACCGTCCGTCCGTGCTCTGACCTTGAGGGAAGACCCCGCTCCGCGTCGTGTGCTCGCCTTCCAACGCCCCAGCTATTGAGAAGGCTTGAGGGAGAGCCGTCCTATGGCGAAGGTGCCCCGGTACCGGACTGTCGTGGTGAGCAGAGACCGACAGGCCGCATTAGTACTGCAACGGTGTTTGTTCTGAGTACTGGGCAGTTATTAGGGGCTGTGTCCGCGTCGTTTGTAGTGGCTGATTCGGGCTTGGTGTTGGCGTCGTCGGCGCCAGGTTGACCAGTGCAGGATGTGGTCGACTGGTGTGGGACGGCGGTCGGTGAGTCGGGTGATCAGGCGTCGGATCTCGGCGAGGCTGAGGTGGATGAGCTGAGAGGATCCGTTTCTGCTTTCTCCGTATCCAGCTCACGGGCCCGCAGGACAGTCAGGCAGGCATGGGCGGCCATGGCCAGGGTCATGTGGCGGTGCCAGCCGGGATATCGGCGGACCTGGTAGTCGTCCAGGCCGCACTCCTGCTTCGCGGTCTGGAAGCACTCCTCGACAGCCCACCGGCTGCCCGCGATGCGGATCAGCTCGTCCAATGTGGTGTCGGCCGGGCAGTAGGCGATGTAGTAGGAGATCTCCTCGGGCCGGCTGACGCTGCGGCGGGCGATGACCCAGTGCCGGCGGTCTTCGCGGTGCCAGGGCCGCACCTCGACGCGGGCCCAGTCATAGATCCGCCGGCCATGCGCCCCGTCACCGCACGAGCGACGCTTCCACTTCTACCGCGGCAGGCCGGGGAACAGGTCGTGGACGGGATGGTCGATGGCCCAGCGGGTGACGACGGTGTCGTGCCGGGTGGTGGCCATGACATGGAAGACATCGGCCTGTTCCAGCTCGAACCGCCAGCCCTTGCTGAAGCCGTAGGCGGCATCCGCCGTCACCCATCCGAACGGGATCTTGTCCCTGATCGCTCGTCGGACCATCGCCTTGGCCATGGCCACCTTCGTCTCGAAGGCGATCCTGTCGTCGATGCCTGCTCGTCGGCACCGTTCCCGGTCGTCTGTCCATGACGTGGGCAGATACAGGCGGCGGTCGATCAGCGTGCGTCCGCGGTCGGTGGCGTAGGCGAGGAACACGCCGATCTGGCAGTTCTCGGTGCGTCCGGCGGTCCCGGAGTACTGCCGTTGAACGCCGGCCGAGCGGATGCCCTTCTTGAGGAAACCGGTGTCATCGATGATCAGAACAGCGTCCCGGTCGCCGAGGTGTTCGACGACGTAGTCGCATACGTCCTGCAGGACCTCGTCGGCGTCCCACTCGATCCGGTTCAGTAGACGGTGAATGCGGTCGGGACCCGCGTGCCCGGCTTCTTCCGCGAGCGTCCAGCCGTTCTTCCGCTCCAGCGGAGCGATCAGCCCCCGCATATAGGCGAGTGCCGACTGACGCGGCTCCTCCCGGTTGAACCGGTGCACGAACTGCTCGTGCACCGCGCTCAGTTCCCCGGCCCACAACCTGACATCAGCAAGGTCCCCACCCATGACCAGACCAACGACTGAGCTGGCCAGCAGTCACGGCAAACACCGTTGCAGTATTACGAGTTGGTGCGTGATAGCGGTTGGGCATGCTCTGGTGGTGAGGGGCGTGGTCGATCGGGCGGTGTTGGCGCATCCGTTGTTCACGGGCATCTCGACGGGGCATCTGGCTTCTTTGGTTGAGGAGTTGGCCCGTCCGTGGACGGTTGCGGCGGAGGGCCGGCGGGTGCGTGTTCGGGGCGGAGTACGCAAACGTGCGCCCGGTGCGGGTGCCCGGTATCGGCTGGTGTTCGTGGACCGGCTGGTGGTCACACTGATCCATCTGCGGCATGACCTGCCGCATGCAGTCCTGGGTGTGCTGTTCGGCGTTGATCGCTCAACGGTCACCCGGGCGGTCGGTGAAGTCCGACGGTTGCTGGCGGAGCGGGGATTCGCTGTTCCCGATCGCCCTGGCCTGCGACTTCGCACGCTGGAGGACGTGTTCGCCTATGCTCAGGCCGAGGGTGTCGAGCTGCGGCTGGACGCTACCGAGGTCCAGGTCCGCCGGCCGGTCGCGGGCCGGGGCGGGCGTCGCGCATTCGTGTCGGGCAAGAAGAAGCAGAACACGATGAAGGCCACCGTCATCGCCGATCACCAGGGCCGCACGTTATGGACCGATGGCCTGCGGCCGGGGCGGATGCACGATGCGACCGCGGCTCGTGCGGCGGGTATCACCGGCTGCTTCCAGCACTTCGACCTGGTCGAAGTGCTCCTTGACGACGGCTACCTGGGCCTGAGCCATGACCATCCCGGCCAAGCCGTCACCCCGCCCAGAAAGCCACGGCCCGGAGCGCTGCCCGGCAGAGTCGAGCAGTGGGAACGCGAGCGTCACGGACACTCCTCCGACCGCATCACGGTCGAGCACGCACTGGCCGACCACAAACGCTGGAAGCAACTGATGCGCTGGACTCACCGCCGCGACCGCCTTCCCGACACCTACCGAGCCATCGCCGGCCTCGTCTCCGACCGCACCGTCATCACCTGAAAACAGGCGATGAACAGGCAAGACACGGCCCAACCGCTATCACGCACCAACTCGTTAGGCGCTGTTTCTCGGATCTCTTTCCGTGAGTGGGGTGTTGGGGGCAGGCTGATTGCATGGGAGGCGGGGACCTGTCGAACGCGGAGTGGGATCGGCTGGAGTCGTTCTTGCCTTGCGGTGGTGCGCGTGGGGGTCGGTGGAGCGATCATCGCCGGGTGATCAACGGGGTGCTGTACCGGGTGCGTACGGGAGTCCAGTGGCGGGATCTGCCGGAGCGGTTCGGGTCGTGGGAGACGGTCTACAAACGTCATCGCTGCTGGTCGGCGGACGGCGCCTGGCAGAGGCTTCTGTCGAGGGTGCAGGCCGCCGAGGACGCTGTGGGCCGGATCGACTGGAACGTGTCCGTCGACTCCACGGCGGTGCGGGCTCACCAGCACGCCGCCGGCGCAAGGAAGGCACCGCCTGCCGCGGTTCCTCAAAAGGGGGTCCGCCCACGGACGAACCAGGTCGATCCGGTGCTCCGGAAACTGGTCGTCCGGCTGGCTCGCCCCCAGCCGGGATCTCCGACACGCCCTCGCACACTGAAAGGCCACACGGGTGCAGGCCGTGCCCAGCCGGGCCGATGTCACCCGCTATGACGCCTGGATGACACACCGCCGTGGTCTTGTCTGCTCGCGGAGCCTGCTGCCCTGCCCGTCAACATACGGCCCGTGCTCTGCAGAAAATGAAGGAGATCCCCATCTCGGCCGAGAGGATTTCCGCTTGTGGGCATCGAATACTCATCCCTTGCCGACCCGGATGGGACACGCTGCTTGCAGAGGCGTTTGAGACCGAAAGCCTTCAGAGATCGAGCGGAAGATCTCCCGCATCCGTGAGGTTTTGCCTTTGGAGAATAATTTCGAGAGGGAAGAAAATGAACATCGGGTCGAAGCGGCGATTAAGCTCGCCGAGCAGATCGAGAACAACGATGTCGCCTGACTGCAGTCAGCGACAGATCGGAAAGGCCGCCACATGGCATCCCAGCACCAGGTAGAGGAGTTGCCTCGTCCGCAGAATGACGACCTTCTTCGCACACACGGTGGCGGTTCTCGTCCCTCCAAGCCCGTCCGCTGGCTCGACCGGGTCATCATCCGGTTCGCGGGGGACTCCGGTGACGGTATGCAGCTCACCGGCGACCGCTTCACCTCGGAAACGGCCTCCTTCGGCAACGACCTCTCGACTCTGCCGAACTTCCCTGCCGAAATCCGCGCGCCCGCAGGTACCCTGCCGGGCGTTTCGTCTTTCCAACTGCACTTCGCCGACCACGACATCCTGACGCCCGGTGACGCGCCCAACGTGCTCGTGGCCATGAACCCGGCGGCCCTGAAGGCGAATATCGCCGATGTGCCGCGCGGCGCGGAGATCATCGTCAACACGGACGAGTTCACCAA
>NZ_JBHWVI010000125.1:0-25869 GCF_042737005.1 Streptomyces sp. NPDC060027 | reverse complement strand
GCTGAGGTGCTGGACCGGCACCTGCACCACCTGCGGCCGCCCCCTGCCCAGCCCTCGGAGCAGCCGCAGACAGCCCACAACCTAACGAAGCACTAATAGTTCCTGTCCGGTCGATCACGGTGGAGGATGCCGACGGCGGCTGGTCGGTGCCGGTGAGGGGGGTGTGGTGCGGGCAGCCGCAAGGCGGAGGGGGAGGCGACGCGGTGGGGGCACCTCCCGGCCGAAGGCTGGGGGACGCCGTCGACCGACGACGACGCCGCTGGGGGTCCCCCTGCTCGAAGAGCTTGGGGGAGGGTGTGTCACACCCCGCGTCTCCGCCGTGATCGACCGGCCAGGTCCTGGGCGTACCCCAGCCGCCGTCCGAGCCGGGGCGATGCCGGATGGCGGGGCCCGTGACGACCCTGTTGTCAGTGGCGGCTCGTAGGCTGGTGCCACCATCCCAGCGATCCAGTCGGGTTGTTGCTGCTGAGGCCCCGCCGGAGTGATGCCCGCGCGGGGCACTCGACCTGCCCGCCCGGCTCGTCGGCCGCAGGGATCAAGCCCGACGGCGGAGCGGCCGGCGATCGCTGCTCAGCGGTGAGCACGCCCCGCTCGGCGGCGGACACGGTCGTCCTGATGACTGGGAGACGACTGGGGGATGACTGGGAGACGACGGGGAGAACGGGCCCCCAAGTCGACCCGTGCCGCTCCCTGGCTCTGCGGCCCGGCGCGAGTTCAGGAGCGCGACGCAGTCCTGGAGGGGAGCCGCTGCCTCAGCCGGCGGATTCGGCGGCGTGGGGGCTGAGGACATCCGTGCTGACCAGCGCGATGATGACGATGCCGAGCGCGATCCGGTACCAGACGAACGGCATGAAGCTCTTGTGCGAGATGAACTTCATGAACCAGGCGATCACCGCGTAACCGACGGCGAACGCGATGATCGTCGCGAAGATGGTGGGGCCCCAGGACACATGGCCCTCCGCGGCCGCGTCCTTGAGCTCGAAGGTGCCGGAGGCGAGGACGGCCGGCATGGCCAGGAGGAAGGAGTAACGGGCCGCCGCCGCGCGGCTGTAGCCCATGAAGAGGCCGCCGCTGATGGTCGCGCCGGACCGGGAGACGCCGGGGATCAGGGCCATCGCCTGGCAGACGCCGTACAGCAGGCCGTCCCGGGTGTTCAGGTCCTCAAGTACCTTGCGCTGCTTGGCCGCCCGGTGCTTTCCGCCCGACTCGTCGCGTGCCGCGAGCCGGTCGGCGATGCCTATGACGATGCCCATCACGATCAACATCGTGGCGGTGACCCGCAGATCGCGGAACGGTCCCTCGATCTGGTCCTTGAGCGTGATCCCGAGCACGCCGATCGGAATCGAGCCGACGATCACCAGCCAGCCCATCTGGGCGTCGTGGTTCCTGCGCATCGCCTTGTTCGTGAGCGAGCGGAACCACGCCGACAGGATCCTTCCCACGTCCTCGCGGAAGTAGATCAGCACCGCGGCCTCCGTGCCGAGCTGCGTGATGGCGGTGAAGGCCGCACCGGGATCCTCCCAGCCCGCGAACGCCGCGGTCAGCCGCAGATGCGCGCTGGAGGAGACGGGAAGAAATTCGGTCAGCCCCTGGACGAGTCCGAGGATGAGGGATTCAAACCAAGACATGAAGTTACGTGGTCCAAGTGCTGGTCGTGGAAGGGGCGACGGGCACGCCGTATCGCGGTGCGGGGTGATCACGGGTGTTGAGGGCAGCGTAGCGTCCGCGTGCGACAGCGCGGTCACAGGGGTTTCGCAGCCGGACGGGGCCGCCCTCCGCCGTCCCGGTGCAGGGCGTTGTCGTCCCTGGTGGCGGGCCCGGAGGTGGTCCGTCGCCGACCGGTCCGGCTCGGGTAGCGCCGAGGTCGGGCCAGGGTCCCTCCAGGGTCCGGTTCAGCTCCGGCCCAGGTCCGAGCCGGGGCGGATGGGATCCGGACCCTCGGTGCGATGGGGGTCTGGACCCGCCGCGTGATGGAGTCCGGACCCGCGGCGTGATGGGGGGTGACCGTGCGGTGGCCGGGGGTGTTGACCGGCCACCGGGCCGCCGCTTACGTTGCTGCGGCAGGGAAAGCGCTTGCTGTCGCCGGGGGGCCATGCGTGGTCATGCGCTCGGTGGCGCCACGCGTTGGCCGCCGTCTGACATCACGTCCGACATCACGTCCGATGGAGCGCTGATCAGGTAGATGACCTCATCCCGTACCGCAGTCGATCCCCAGGCCTCTCCGAGCCGCACCGCGGACACCGTGAACACCTCGAGCAGGGCGGGCACCCCTCTCGACCGTCGCCGTATCAGGGCCGCCGTCGTCGGCGCGGGCGCCATCGCTCGCGGGAGTCACCATCCCGCACTCGCCCGGCTCGCCGAGGAGGGCGAGACGGAGATCGTCGCGGCGGTGGACATCGCCGAGGGCGCGGTCCGGGCGTTCTGCGCCGAGGCGGGCATCCCGCACGCGTACACCGATCTGGACCGGATGCTAGAGGAGCAGCGGCCCGATCTCGTCGCCGTCTGCACCCCGCCGACCCTGCACCGCGAGCAGACCGTCGCCGCGCTGCGGGCGGGCGCGTGGGTGTGGTGCGAGAAGCCGCCCGTGCCGACGCTCGCCGACTTCGACGCCGTCGAGGCGGCGGAGGGCACGGACGGCGGGCCGTACGCCGCGATCGTCTTCCAGCATCGCTTCGGCTCGGGCGCCCGGCACGTACGGCGCCTGATCGCGGAGCGGGCCATGGGCCGGCCGCTCGTCGCGCACTGCCAGACCACCTGGTACCGCAACGCCGACTACTACGCCGTCCCCTGGCGCGGCCGCTGGGCGACGGAGGGCGGCGGGCCCGCGATGGGGCACGGCATCCATCAGATGGATCTGCTGCTCGATCTGCTGGGGCCGTGGACCGAGGTGCGCGCGATGACCGGTCGTCTGGTGCACGACGTGGAGACGGAGGACGTCTCGACCGCACTGGTCCGCTTCGCGAACGGCGCCCTGGCGACCGTCGTCAACAGCGTCCTGAGCCCCGACGAGGTCAGCCGTGTCCGCGTCGACTGCGAGCGCGCCACCGTCGAGCTCACCCACCTCTACGGTCACGGCAACGACAACTGGCGGATCACTCCGGCGCCCGACGTGCCGGAGGCGGACGTCGCGGCCTGGCGGGACTTCGGCGCGGACGTGCCCAGTTCGCACCTCGCGCAGCTGCGGGACCTCGTCGCGAGCATGCGGGCGGGCGAGCGGCCGCGCAGCAGTGGTGCCGACGGGCGCACCAGCCTGGAGCTGATCACCGCGCTCTACAAGTCGGCGTTCACGGACACGACCGTCCGAGCGGGGGAGATCGGTCCGGGAGACCCGTACTACACGGCGCTGCACGGCGGCGCCCCCGGCTGGGCGCCCACCGCGACCGAGGCGCCGGACGGGACGGTGCCGTCGGAGGCGGCGGATGCCGACGGGCGGCCGGCCGTGCCGGGCGGGGGCGGGCTGCCCGGGGTCGAGGCGTCCGGGACGGTCAGCGCGGAGGTCCGGGCATGAGCGGGTCGTCCGAGCGGGGTCTGCGGCTCGTCCACACGCACGGGGAGCGCATCGCGATCAGCGAGGTCTCCACCGGCGTCGAGCTGGTGAGCTATGTCTACCGGCCCGAGGCGGCCTGGGAGTCCCCGAAGCCCTATCTCCACCCCCTGCGGACGCTGGCCGGCAACGTCGTGACGGACTACCGCCCGAACGACCACCGCTGGCACAAGGGCCTCCAGATGACGGCCTCGCACCTCTCCGGCCAGAACCTGTGGGGCGGCAACACATACGTCCAAGGAAAGGGATATCTCGAACTCCCGGAGCGTGTCGGGTCGATGGCGCATGTCGCCTTCGAGGAGGTCACCGCGGAGGACGGTGGCGCGGTCATCGCCGAGCGGCTCACCTGGCATCCCTACGACGGTGCGCTGTGGGCCGAGGAGGAGCGCCGCGTCGAGGTGCATGACGTCGACCCCGGGGCGGGCTCCTGGGCGCTGACCTGGAGCTCCGCGATCACCAACCGCCGTGAGGAGCCGCTGCGCTTCGGCAGTCCGACGACCGCCGGGCGCGAGATGGCCGGCTACACAGGCCTGTTCTGGCGCGGACCGCGTTCCTTCCGGGACGGGCGGGTCATCGGTCCGGAATCCGAAGGGCCCGACCTGATGGGGCGGCAGGCGCCCTGGCTCGCGTACTCGGCCGAGCACGACGGCACCGACGGTCACGCGACCCTCGTCTTCGCGCATGCCCCCGAGAACGACCATTCCGGGTCGCGGGGCACCCACCCGGCCCACTGGTTCGTGCGCAACGAACCCTTCGCGGCGGTCGCCCCGTCCCCGGCCTTCTTCGAAGAGCTGGAACTCGCCCCCGGTGCCACCCTCGCCCGCCGTTACCGGGTGGTCGTCGCCGAGGGGGCCTGGGAACGCGAGGACGTCGTCACGTACCTGGCGGAGCACCCCTGGTGAGCGTCGTGACTCCCGGCTTTCCGGGGCTCCCGGGAGCCGTCGCCGTGTCGCACCTGCGGGTGTACGACTGGCCCGCGGCCGACGGCGCCTGCGGCGGAACACCCCATCTCCACCTGACCTGCTCGGAGGCGTACGTCGTCACCGGCGGGCGGGGTTACGTCCAGACGCTGACGGCATCGGCGTACGAGGTGACGCCGCTCGTGCCCGGCACGGTCGCCTGGTTCACCCCGGGCACGATCCACCGGCTCGTGAACGAGGACGACCTGCGCATCACCGTGCTCATGCAGAACAACGGCCTGCCGGAGGCGGGCGACGCGGTCATGACCCTTCCCCCGGAGTACCTCACCGATCCCGGGACCTACGCGGCGGTGACCGTCATTCCGGCGGACGCGCCGGAAGGAGAGCAGGCGCGCTTCGCCCGCGCCCGGCGTGATCTCGCCCTGGAGGGCTATCGCGCGCTGCGTGACGCGGACGGGCCCGCGCCGCTCGCGGCCTTCCATCGGGCCGCCGCGGCCCTGGTGCGGCCACGCCTCGCGGAGTGGCGGGCGCGGTGGCGACGCGGCGCAGAGGCCGCCGCCGCTGCCACGGCGGACCAGCTCGACCGGCTGGAGCGGGGCGACTCCTCGCATCTCGCCGACGCCGTCGTGCGGGCCGAACGGCCTTCTGCGCGAGGTCGGTTCGGCATGTGCGGGCGGCTCGACGTCTACGACGGGGCCGGGTAGGGAGTACGGCCCCACCCGCGGGACAGGACGCATCCCTCTCCGGCCGCCTTCGCGTCCCCGGCGCCCTGCCGGCGGTCACGCCACCGCGGGCCCCGTCGCCGTCCAGCCCGGAGCCTGGGGGTGGGCGGTGAGATCGTCGTGTTCGACCTGCTCCCCGCACTCCCGGCAGACCACCTGGGGGACCAGTTCGTGGCCGCAGGTGTGCTCCAGCACCATGGGACGGAAGCCGCCCTCCTGAAGGTGGCGGTCGCCCCATGCCATGAGGGTGAGCAGGACGGGTTCCAGTTCGAGACCCGCCCGGGTGGGCCGGTATTCGTAGCGCTTCGGGCGGTCGCTGTACTCCGCCTTCTCCAGCAGCCCGGCGTCGACGAGGCGCTTCAGCCTGGTCGTCAGCACGTCACGAGGGGCTCCGGTGTTGCGCACCAGCTGGTCGAAGCGCGTGGCGCCGAGCGACACCTCGCGCAGGACCAGCAGGGAGTACTTCTCGCCGACGAGGGCGAGCGTCGCGGCGATCGAGCAGGGGCGGGCGTCCTTCATGCCATCAGTCTACCGAGTGGGTTGGAACTTCCAACCCACTCGGTTACTCTTGGGTCACTTGGAGAGTTGGAAAATCAAACTTACCGGGTTCGAAGGCCGGACGCACCCGGCCGCCGGTTCCCCGACCTCAGAGATCTGAGAGGCATCCCATGCGCGACGCCGTGATCGTCGAAGCCGTACGCACCCCGGTGGGCAAGGGCAAGCCGAACGGCTCCCTCGCCCACGTCCACCCCGTGGAACTCCTCGCCCACACCCTCCGTACGCTCGTCGAGCGCTCAGGGATCGACCCCGCGCTGATCGACGACGTCATCGGCGGCACCGTCGACCAGGTCGGCGAGCAGGCCATGAACACCACCCGGTACGCATTGCTCTCCGCGGGATTCCCCGAGTCGGTGCCCGCGACCACGGTGGACCGCCAGTGCGGCTCGTCGCAGCAGGCCGTGCACTTCGCCGCGCAGGGCGTCATGTCGGGGGCCTACGACATGGTCGTGGCCTGCGGTGTGGAATCGATGAGCCGGGTGCCGATGTGGTCCAACGTGCCGGCGGGCGCGGACCCCTTCGGGCCCGGGGTCGCCGAGCGCTACCCCGAGGGGCTGGTGCCGCAGGGCATCAGCGCCGAACTCATCGCCGCCAAATGGGGCATCACCCGCGAGCGGATGGACGCCTTCGCCGTCGACTCGCACCGGAAGGCCGCCGAGGCGTGGAGCGGCGGTCTGTTCGACGCCGAGGTCGCGCCCCTGGAAGGTGTCACCCGGGACGAGAGCGTCCGTCCCGGCACCACCCCGGACGTACTCGCCGGGCTGAAGCCCGCCTACTACGACCCCGCCTTCGGCGAGCGCTTCCCGCAGATCGACTGGTCGGTCACGGCCGGGAACGCGAGCCCGGTCAACGACGGCGCGTCCGCCGTGCTCATCACGTCGAGCGAGACCGCCGCCCGCCTCGGCCTGCGGCCGGTCGCCCGGCTGCACAGCTTCGCCGTCACCGGTTCGGACCCGCTCCTGATGCTCACCGGCGTCGTCCCGGCCACCGAGAAGGTGCTGCACAAGGCCGGGCTGGGCCTCGGCGACATCGACCTCTTCGAGGTGAACGAGGCCTTCGCCGCCGTCGTCCTCGCCTGGCAGCAGGAGACCGGGGCGGACCTCTCCAAGGTCAACGTGCACGGCGGGGCGATCGCGATCGGGCACCCGCTCGGCGCGAGCGGCACCCGCCTCACCACGACCCTCGTCCACGCGATGCGCGCCCGCGGGGCCCGCTACGCACTGCAGACGATGTGCGAGGCGGGCGGACTGGCAAACGCGATGATCCTGGAGGCCGTGCGCCCCTAGCGGCCGTCGTGCCTCAGCGACCGCGCAGGTGGTGGCGCTTGCGCCAGGCCACCACCGCTCCGGCCAGGGCGGGGAGCGCGATGAAGGCCATCGCGATCAGGAAGGCCGGGGAGGTCGGTGACGACGCACGGGCACCGGCGACGGCGTACGCGGCGGTGTTCGGGATCGAACCGAGCGCCGTCGCGAGCAGGAAGGGCAGCCAGCCCATGCGGGAGACGGCCGCGCAGTAGTTGGCGGCCCAGAACGGCACACCGGGGAACAGCCGGGCCGCCATCATCGAGCGGAAGCCGTGCCGGCTGAGCTGACCGTCCGCCGCCCTCAGCCAGCGGGCTCGCAGCAGCGGCCGCAACGCGTCCTGCCCGAGGACCCGGCCGAGCCCGAAGGCGACACCGGCACCGAGCACCGTGCCCACCAGGGCGGTGCCCAGGCCCAGTTGGGAGCCGAACAGAGCGCCGGCCGCCAGATTGAGCAGCGGGCGGGGCACGAACGCGACCGTGCACAGCCCGTACGCCACGGCGAACGCGACGGCCGCCGCGGCGCCGCCGAGCTGGGGCGGCCAGCCGTCGGCGAGCAGCCGCTGCGGTTCGAAGAGCAGCACGCTCGACGCGGCCGCCGCGAGCAGCACGACCAGCAGGGAGAGCCGCGACCACGGCGAGAGCAGCGCTCTCAGGCAGAGCCCGGCCGGGCCGGTGCGTGCGGCGGTCGGGTCTACGGGTGCGGCGACGGCGATCTCCGAGGCGACGACCAGGTCGGCGGCGACGGTGAGCTCCGTGGCGGCGGCCTGGGGAGTGGCCGTGGCGGTGCCCCCAGAGCGGGTGGTGGCATCGAGCATCCGGTGACACTAACCGACACACGTGTGTGATCGCCGTATGGTTCGTCTCATGGGCGTCACAGCTTCCGGAACGTCAGGTGCCCGGTTCGAGGTGCCGAACAGCCCTCTCGCGGACATCGTGCTGGACCGGCTCACAGCTGTCTACGCGGCTGCCGCCGACCCCCGCCGGGCCGCGTCGATGCGCGCGTACATGAAGGACATCGCCCCTTTCCTCGGGCTGACGACGCCCGAGCGCCGCGCACTGTCCCGCACCGTGCTCGTGGACACCGCCCGCCCCGGCGAGGCGGACTGCGCGGCGATCGCGCTGCGCTGCTGGGAGCTGCCGGAACGCGAGTACCAGTACTTCGCCGTCGACTATCTGCGCCGCCATGTGGCGCGCCTGTCGCCGGGCTTCCTGCCGGTGGCCCGGCACCTCGTCACCACCGTCTCCTGGTGGGACACGGTCGACGCGCTCGCCGCGCACGTGGTGGGAGGCCTGGTGGCCGCCGACCCGGAACTGCGGACCGACATGGACGCCTGGATCGAGGACGACGATCTGTGGGCCGCCCGTACCGCGCTGCTCCATCAGCTCCGCTACAAGGAGGCCACCGACACCGGGCGCCTCTTCGCGTACTGCGTCCGCCGGGCCGGCCATCCCGACTTCTTCATCCGCAAAGCGATCGGATGGTGTCTGCGCGAGTACGCCAAGACCGACCCGCGGGCGGTACGGGACTTCGTCGCCGCGGAGCGGGAGAGACTCGCGCCGCTGTCCGTGCGCGAGGCGCTCAAGAACATCGGCCCGTGACCGCCGACGGCCTCCCCAGGGACCCCTCGGCCCCCTGAGACACCGCCCGCACCACGCCGGTCCCAGGGGCCGGAAAACCATTCGACGTGCGCAGACGCGTCGGCGATGATCTCCTCATGTTCCGGTACGCCTTCCTCCTCGCAGCATCCGCAGTCGCGGATGCGCCGAAGGCTGCCGTCCAGATCATCACGGCAGCCGTCGACGGCGCCCGAAGCTGACCCTTCCCGGATTGTCCGGCGGACCCCGCAGGGGGAGGGTCGGGAAGTCCTCGGGGTCCCCGTCCCGGCCCGTACGCGCCGGGGCCATCACTCAGCTCAGCTGACACTGAAGAGGCTTCGAGGTACAGCCATGCCCAAGACGGCTTACGTGCGCACCAAACCGCACCTGAACATCGGCACCATGGGTCACGTCGACCACGGCAAGACCACCCTGACCGCCGCCATCACCAAGGTTCTCGCCGAGCGCGGCTCCGGCGGCTCCACCCGCTACGTACCGTTCGACCGGATCGACCGGGCGCCGGAGGAGGCCGCGCGCGGCATCACCATCAACATCGCGCACGTCGAGTACGAGACCGACACCCGGCACTACGCGCACGTGGACATGCCGGGCCACGCCGACTACGTCAAGAACATGGTCACGGGAGCGGCCCAGCTGGACGGGGCGATCCTCGTCGTGTCCGCGCTGGACGGGATCATGCCCCAGACCGCCGAGCACGTGCTGCTCGCCCGGCAGGTGGGTGTCGACCACATCGTCGTCGCCCTCAACAAGGCCGACGCGGGTGACGAGGAGCTCACCGACCTCGTGGAGCTGGAGGTCCGAGAGCTGCTCTCCTCGCAGGGCTACGGGGGCGACTCGGTACCCGTCGTACGGGTGTCGGGCCTCAAGGCCCTTGAGGGGGACCCGAGGTGGACGGCGGCGATCGACGCGCTGCTCGACGCGGTGGACACCTATGTGCCGATGCCCGAGCGCTATCTCGACGCGCCGTTCCTGATGCCGGTCGAGAACGTGCTCACCATCACCGGACGCGGAACGGTCGTCACCGGTGCCGTGGAGCGCGGCACGATCCATGTCGGCGACCGCGTCGAGGTACTCGGCGCGGGCGTCGACACGGTCGTCACCGGCCTGGAGACCTTCGGCAAGCCCATGGAGGAGGCGCAGGCCGGCGACAACGTGGCGCTGCTGCTGCGCGGCGTGCCCCGCGACGCGGTCCGCCGCGGGCACATCGTCGCCGCGCCGGGCAGTGTCGTACCCAGCAGTCGCTTCACGGCGCGGGTGTACGTCCTGTCGACGCGCGAGGGCGGCCGTACGACAGCCGTCTCCACCGGGTACCGGCCGCAGTTCTACATCCGCACCGCGGACGTGGTCGGCGACGTCGACCTCGGCGAGCGGGCCGTCGCCCGGCCCGGCGACACCGTCACCATGACGGTCGAGCTCGGGCGCGAGGTGCCGCTCGAGCCGGGCCTCGGCTTCGCGATCCGCGAGGGCGGCCGGACGGTCGGCGCGGGGACGGTGACGTCGGTCGGCTGACGCCCGGCCCGGTACGGCGACGCGGGTGCCCGCCCCGAGGGGGCGGGCACCCGTGCGCGCCGTTGTCGGTACCGCACAATGGACCCGTGGACGAGCCGATACCCGTGACGCGGGCCGTGGATCACGGGACCGCCAAGCTGATGCCCGACGTGGACCGCGAGCGGGCGTGGCTGCTGACCGTGGACGGCGCGCCCCAGTCGTACGTCGATCTGGACGAGCCGACACATCTGGAGTTCGAGTACACGCGGCGCCTCGGGCACGTGCTGGACACGGTGACGGAACCGGGGCGCGCGCTGGACGTGCTGCATCTCGGCGGCGGGGCGCTCACCCTGCCCCGCTACGTCGCGGCCACCCGGCCCGGCTCCCACCAGCACGTGGTGGAGGCGGACCAGGGCCTGCTGGCCCTGATCGGCGAGTATCTGCCGGTGCCCGGCGGGGCGGGTATCGAGGTGCACGGCGTCGACGCCCGCACCTGGATCGAAGCCGCCGCCCCCGACTCCGCGGACATCCTGATCGCGGATGTCTTCGGCGGCTCGCGCGTACCCGCGCATCTGACGTCCACCGCCTACGCGAGCGCCGCCGAACGTGTGCTGCGCCCCGACGGGGTCTACCTCGCCAATCTCGCGGACGCGGCGCCCTTCGCTTTTCTCCGCTCCCAGCTCGCCACGTTCTCGACGGTGTTCGAGGAGCTCGCCCTCATCGCCGAACCCGGCGTGCTGCGCGGACGGCGCTTCGGGAACGCGGTGCTCGTGGCCTCCCACCGCCCGTTCGACACGGCCGCCCTGGCCCGCCGTACCGCGGCCGACGCCTTTCCCGCACGCGTCGAACACGGCCCCGGGCTCCGGGACTTCATCGGCGGGGCCGCTCCGGTGCGCGACGAGGACGCCGTCGCGTCACCCGAGCCGCCCGGCGGAGCCTTCGGCATCGGCTGACGCGGGTTCCGCGTCGGCCGATACCGGGATGCCCTGCGCCACCGGCCGGGTCCGCCGCGTCAGATTCCGGACGTCCGGGACGCACAGCACCGCCGCCGTGACCACCACGACCAGCGTCGCGCAGCCCCACAGCGCGGGCGTCCGGCCGAAGGCCTGCTCCGCGGGCCCCGCCAGCGCCGTGGCCAGGGGGACCATGGCGATCGACCCGAACCAGTCGTACGCCGACACCCGCGAGAGCTTGTCCTCGGGGATCTCCTGGTGGAGCGCCGTCATCCAGGACACGCCGAACACCTCGATCGCCAGGCCGCTGACGAACATCACGGCGTACAGCGGCCCCACCGGTACGGGGACCGCGAGCGCCGCGGCCGGCGCCGCCAGCGGGAAGACGCACAGGGTGCCCGCGAACAGCAGGCGACGGGGCTTCCAGCGGGTCATGAGCAGCGCGCCGCCGACGGTCCCGGCGCCGAACGCGCCGAGTGCCAGTCCCCAGGGTCCCGCACCGCCGAGACTGTCCCGGGCGACCAGCGGACCGTAGACCGCGTCGGCGGCTCCGACGACCGCGACCACCACGGAGAACTGCGCGACGATCGTCCACAGCCAGGGCCGTCCGACGAACTCGCGCCAGCCGTCGCGCAGATCGGCGAGCAGGCCGCCGCCGGGTTCGCGCGGCGGTATGTGGCTGACGTCGAGGAACGAGCGCAGCGCCCCGGCGACCGCGAACGCCACCGCGTCCACGGCCAGCACCCAGCCCGGCCCGATCACGGCCACCAGTACACCGCCGAGGGCCGCGCCGCCGAGTCCCGCGCCCTGCATCGCCATCCGGAACATCGCGAACGCGCGGCTCGCCTGCTCACCGCGGACCGAGGACATCAGCATGCCCTCGGCGGCCGGGTTGAAGAACGCCTGCCCGGTGCCGCCGAGCGCGGACAGCAGCATCATCTGCCACAGCCGTGCCTCACCGGAGATGACCAGGACGGCGAACACCGCCTGCGACACACAGTTGAGGGCGTTGGCCGCGACCATCACCCGATGGCGCGGGAGCCGGTCCGCGACCGCCCCGCCGATCAGCAGGAACAGCACCAGCGGCAGGGTCCGTGCCGCTGCCACCAGGCCGACGTCGCCGCCGTCGCCCCCCGTGTCGAGCACCGCGAAGGCCGCCGCGATGAGGGCGCCCTGGCTGCCCAGGTTGGTGACGACCGCTGCGGCGGTCAGCAGGGTGTAGTTCCGGCCCGCCCAGGAAGGGCGGCGGGAGGGTCGGCGCAGGTCGGCGGCTGAGGTCACCGGGAGACTATCGCCGCCCGGTGCCCGACTTGCCAAACCGATTGCACCCGCACGGGGTGCGAACTCCGCCCGGCCGCGGCTACGCGCCCCTTTCACGGCCGCGAAGGCCCGGCGGGAGGCCGGGAACCCCGGGCGCTCATTCGCGTGCGCCCAGGTCCCGGGGGATCAGGAACCCGTCGGCGCGCCGTGCAGCCGTACGGTGCTGAGGATCTTCTGGACGGTCGCGTCCGAGACCTCCTCCGAAACGCCCTTGGCGCCGTAGAACGTCCAGGACACGAAGTCGCTCTTGGAATTCTTGAAGACGAACGTGGTCGCCTTGCCGTCGGAGTCGCACTTGCTCTTCTTGGCGACGCCCGCGGAGTACGTCGTGGCGACACTGCCCTTGACGCCCGACGCCGTGGTGTACGCCTTGGGCTTGCCGATCTTCAGCAGCTTCTTCGAGGCGGTCTTCTGGTCGGTGTAGCCGCCGAAGACCCACCACGCGGAGTCGCTGCGTGCCACGTCGTCGGTGTTCTTCGCACCGCTCTGGCCCTTGGTGCCCGCGGCGGCCAGTGAGGTGTCGCTCGAGTAGCCGTCCTTGTCGTCGTCGGACGTGCACCACTTTTCCTTGAGGAACGCGGGCGCGGACATGCCGATGAGTATGGAGCCGTCGCCCTTCTTGTCGTCCTCGAAGCCTATGAAGGTGCCGGGCGTCTCGACCTTCCAGTCCGCCGGTACGTCGAAGGCGGTGCCCCACTTCGGGTTCACCACGACCTTCCAGCCGGCGATCGTCGCCTTCTCCTCGTCGCCGCCGCGCGGATTGTCGTCACTGCCGCTCGCGCTCGGCGACGTCGAGGCCGACGCCTTCGGGGACTTGGACGCGTCGCCGCCCGCGTCGTCGTCCTTGTCGCCACCGCCCAGGACGAGGACTCCGGTCACCCCGGCGGCGATCACCACGGCCGAGGCCGCGATGATCGCGGTGATCTTGGTCTTGTTGCCGCCACCACCGCCTCCGGGCGCCTGGGGCGCGCCGAGGGGATCCGACGGGGCTCCCCACTGCTGCTGCCCCGGCTGCGGTCCGTACGGATCCGGCTGCGGGTACCCCGGCTGCTGGTATCCGGGCTGTTGATACGGATTCGGCTGCTGGTACCCCGGCTGCTGGTACGGGTTCTGGTCCTGCGGGTTCTGCTCGCCCCCGGGCGGCTGCTGTCCTGGCCACATGGCTGGTAACGATAGAGGGGCGTGGGACCCGAGTGCCACGGCGGTACCCGAAAGGGCCGGGCCGCCAGGGCACTTGTCCCTTTGATCCCGGCTCAGGACCCCGTCGGATCGCCGTGCAGGCGTACGGTGCTCAGGATCTTCAGGATCGTCGCGTCGGGGATCTCGTCCTTCACGCCGGTGGCTCCGTAGAGGTTCCACGCCACGTAGTCGCCCGCGGAGTTCTTGAACCCGAACGTGACGGCCTTGCCGTCGCTCGCGCACTTCCCCTTCTGGGGCGTGTTCTTGGACCTGGCCCAGGCGACGCTGCCCGTGACGCCCGATGCCGTGGTGTAGCGCTTGGCCTTCTCGTCGAAGGTGAGGCTCTTCTTGTCCGGCTGGGTGTAGCCGCCGAACACCCACCAGGGCACCTGGTTCACGGCGACCTCATCGGTGTTCTTCGCGCCGCTCGCGCCCTTGGTGCCCACGGCGCCCAGCGCGGTGTCCTCCGTACGGCCGTCCTTGTCGTCGTCGGACGAGCACCACTTGGACTTGAAGTAGGCGGGTGCCGACATCACGATGATCGGCTTGTCGCCGGCCTTGGCATTGTCCTTCTCGAAGCCGATCGAGGTGCCCGGCGACTCGACCTCCCAGTCCGCGGGGACGTCGAAGGCCGTGCCCCACTTGGGATTGACGACGACCTTCCAGCCGGCGACCGTCGGCTGCTCGCCCTCACCGCCGCGCGGGTCGTCGTCGGAGGGCGACGCGCTCGGGTCCTTCGGAGCGCCGGTGGTGGGCCTCGTGTCCTTGCCCGTGTCGCCGCCCACGACCTTGTCGTCCTTGTCGCCGCCGAGCACGAGGACGCCTGTCACCCCGGCGGCCACGACCACGGCGGTGGCCGCCACGATCGCGATCACCTTCGTCCGGTTCCCGTTCCCGGGCGGCGGCGTGGGCGCACCCACGGGAGAGGGAGAGGACGTACCCCACTGCTGTTGTCCGGGCTGCTGTCCGTACGGCCCCGGCTGCTGGTACCCGGTCTGCTGGTACCCGGGCTGCTGATAGGGGTTCGGCTGCTGGTACCCCGGCTGCTGGTACGGGTTCTGGTCCTGCGAGTTCTGCTCGCCCCCGGGCGGCTGCTGTCCTGGCCACATGGGCAGTCACCTTAGTGGCGCCTGTGAAACGTTTCGGTCACCGCGTCTCGTCAGGCGTGTACCGGAGGGCGGCGCCCGCTCGCGCCGCTGATCGACTTCGGCGGTGGGCTGTGGGGCTGGTCAAGAATTGCTACCCATGGGTAACATCGCGGTATGAGCGCAGACCAGATGACGATCGGCGAGATGCTCGCCGCGACCGTACCGATGGCCCGGACCCTGAACCTCGAGTTCGTGGAGACCACTCCCGAGAAGGCCGTCGTGGCGCTCCCGGACCAGGGCGACTTCCACAACCACGTCGGCGGACCGCACGCCGGAGCCATGTTCACCCTGGGGGAGTCGGCGAGCGGAGCGATCGTCCTCGCAGCCTTCGGGGACCAGCTCTCCCGCGCGGTGCCGCTCGCGGTCAGCGCCGAGATCGCCTACAAGAAGCTCGCGATGGGTCCGGTCACGGCCACCGCGACGCTCGGCCGGCCCGCTGCCGACGTCGTCGCCGAACTCGACGCCGGCCGGCGCCCCGAGTTTCCCGTCGCCATCGCCATCCAGCGCGCCGACGGCGCTGTCACCGGCGAGATGACCGTCGTGTGGACACTCCGCCCGAACGGCTGAGACCCACCTCGCGCGCAGGGCCCTGATCGGGGAGTACGACCTGATCGGGGCCCTCGGTCGTTGTGCCGGGCCCTCGGCCATTGTGCCGGGGACCGGGGGCGGTCAGCCGCGCGGCGCTCGCACGGTGACCGTCTGCGTGACCCGGGTGCAGAGCCGGCGCCGGTCGTCCTCGATGTCGCACTCCACGACCGCCGTGTCGCGTCCCACCCGCAGTACGCGGGCCTTCGCGTATGCGGCTCCCTCGCGCACGGGCCGCAGGAAGTGGGTGGTGGAGGTGGTGGTCGCGGGAACGGCACGCGCGGGGCCGTTCAGCGCGGCGCACACCGCCGAGGCGACATCGGCCAGGCCCATCAGCGCACCCCCGTGCAACCCGCCGCCCGCGGTGGACAGTTCGGGCACGAAGTCGAGTTCGGCGTCGACTCCCTCGGCCGACAGGGCGGTGAAGCGCACGCCGAGGGTTCTGGCGTAGGGGGCCATGGCGTAGATCCCTTCGGCGGTGACGGTCACATCGAGCTCCTTGTGGGAGGGGCGGGACGGAAGTCGGTGATCCTTTCTATCAACTCCCCTTCGGGCGTGGGGAGTTCCTGGCATGGTTCCTCGCCCGGGACCCCGGGAGGCGGACGGGCGCCCGGGGGGAGTGTCCGGTCGTGGTGGCAGGAGGACCGCTTCGGCGCCCCCGCGAGTGCCGGGGCCCGAGGGTCAGTACTTGAGCTCGAGGAGGATGCGGGCGGGTCCGACGCCGGTGGCGAACGGGACCGCCCGAGGCGAGAGCGCGAGGGCCGGTGCGCCGCGGCCGCCCCGGGCCGCACGCCTGTTCCCTTCCGGCCGTTCATGCCCGACGCTGACCTGTGGGCGGTGCGTGCGCGTCGCCCGTGGGCCGGGGCGCCGGTTCCCGGACGGCGAGGAGTGCGGGCGTGGGCGTACGCGGGCGGACGGCCGTCCTGGTGACCGGTGGCAGCGGATTCGTCGGGAGCCACCTGGTCCGGCGGCTGCTGGAGCGGGGCTACACGGTCCGCACCACCGTGCGCGGGACCGCGAGCGCGGCGAAGACGCGGCCGCTGAGGGAGATGCAGGAGGCCTTTCCCGGCCGGCTGGCGCTGTTCGAGGCGGACCTGCTGACCGAGGGATCCTTCGACGCGGCGATGAGCGGCTGCGGTGTGGTCTTCCACGTGGCGTCGCCGTTCCTGATGCCGGAGCGGATCAAGGACGGCCGCAGGGACATGGTCGACCCGGCCCTGCTCGGCACGCGCAACGTGCTGGCGGCAGTGGAGCGGACGGCGACGGTCGAGAAGGTCGTCCTCACCTCCACCGTCGGCGCGGTCTTCGGCGACTACATCGACGTCCGGAGCATGGACGGCGGGGTCCTGTCGGAGCGGTACTTCAACACCACGAGCACGGTCGAGAACAACCCGTACCACTACGCGAAGACACTCGCGGAGCGTGCGGCGTGGACGGCGGAGGCGGCCCAGGACCGCTGGCGCCTGGTGTCCGTCAACCCGGGCCTGATCCTCGGCCCGTCCCTCACTCCCACATCGGAGTCCGGCAGCCTGTTCCTCCTGGAGGAACTTTTCAAGGGCTACTTCTTCTACGGCGCACCCGATTTCAGCTTCACCACGGCGGACGTCCGCGAGGTCGCCGACGCGCACATCGCGGCGGCGGAGCGCCCGGACGCCGAGGGCCGCTACATCGTCGCGGCCGAGACCATGACGTCCTTCCACGACATGGCGCGCATCGTCCGGAGCCGGTATCCCCGCGATCTCCGGCTGCCCCGCACCGCGCTCCCGCACTGGCCGGTCCGCATCCTGGGCCCGGCCTTCGGACTGACGCAGGACTACATCCGCAAACACCTCGGCATCCGGTTCCGGGTGGACAACAGCCGGAGCGTGCGGGAACTGGGGATCACCTACCGCCCGGTCGAGGAGACGCTCCTCGACCACTACGCGACCTGGCGGCGGCAGCGCGGGGCCGCCGACGGAAAGGAACGGACGCGCGCCGACCGGGCCGGCGCGTCCTGATCGAGGACACCGGAGGGCGGACGCACGGGACCCACGGGGCGAGTCTCGCGTCCGGACGGCCGTTCAGAGCGACCAGGTAGGCTTCCCGGCGGGCGCTCCGGGGAAGCGCACCCCGGGTGATCATGCGAAACACGGTCGCCCGGGTCACGTACAGCCAAACGGGAGGAACCGGCGTTGCACGTCCAGGACTGGCTCGAGACGGTGCCCGCGGTCAGTATCTACGCGCTCGTGGGCCTGGTCATCGGCCTGGAGAGCCTGGGCATTCCGTTGCCCGGAGAGATCGTCCTGGTCTCGGCGGCGCTGCTCTCCTCACAGCACGAGGGCATCAACCCGGTCATCCTCGGCGCGTGCGCCAGCATCGGGGCGATCGTCGGCGACTCCATCGGCTACGCCATCGGCCGCAAGGGCGGACGCCCGCTGCTGGCCTGGCTCGGCGCGAAGTTCCCCAGACACTTCAGCGAAGGCCACGTCGCCACGGCCGAGCGTTCCTTCCAGAAGTGGGGCATGTGGGCCGTCTTCTTCGGCCGCTTCATCGCGCTGCTGCGGATCTTCGCGGGCCCGCTCGCCGGTGTGCTGCGGATGCCGTACTGGAAGTTCCTGATCGCCAACGTCCTCGGCGGCATCATCTGGGCCGGCGGCACCACCGCGGTCATCTACTACGTCGGTGTCGTCGCCGAGTCCTGGCTGAAGCGCTTCTCGTGGCTCGGCCTGGTCGCCGCGGTGCTGATCGGACTCGCCTCGATGCTGATCGTCCGACGCAAGGCGAAGAAGGCGGCGACGGAGCACGCCGCAGCGGGGCCGGAGCCCGTCCCCGCCGCCGAGTAGGGCGGCTACTCGTGGATCTCGCGGTGCGCCTTCGCCAGTTCCACGTAGAAGGTGCCGTTCAGCGAGAGGCCCTCGCGCTCCTCGTCGGTCAGCGGGCGCCTGACCTTGGCGGGGACACCCGCGACGAGTGAGCCCGGCGGGACCTGCATCCCCTGGGGCACCAGTGCCTGCGCCGCCACGAGCGAGCCGGTCCCGATCACGGCCCCGTTGAGCACCGTGGCGCCCATGCCGATCAGACAGTCGTCCTCGACGGTGGCGCCGTGCACCACGGCGTTGTGCCCGATCGAGACCCGCTTCCCGACGGTGATGGGGAAGCCGGGGTCCACGTGCAGACTGCAGTTGTCCTGCACGTTGCTGTCGGCGCCGATGACGATCGGGCCGCAGTCGGCGCGCAGCACCGCGCCGTACCAGACACTCGCGCCCGCGTGCAGCGTGACGTCTCCGATGACCACGGAGGTGGGCGCCACGAAGGCATCCTGGTCCACCTGCGGCTCCTTGCCGCCGATCCCCTTGATCAGCGCCTGCTGCGTCGTCACCGTGTCACCGTCTCGTCGTCTCGTCGTCCGGTCCCGCTGGGTACACCGGCACCGTATGTCATCACCCCCGCCCCCGGTGGGGCGAAGATCACAGCCGTGCGACCTCATCGGCACAGCCCCCTCTGAGTACCGTGAGCGGGTGCCCAGGAGCAAGAACACGTTCTCATCATGGCGGCGACGCCTCGCGCAGCGCGCCGTCCACGCCGGCTGGGCCTGGGCGCAGCGCAAGGGCGCGGTCACGGCCGAGCACCCGGGGCGGTTCCGCTTCGGTGTCATGGGAGCCAACACCAGACTGGCCTTCCCGCTCGGCACGGTCTTCGGCGAACCCTGGATCCACATCGGCTCGTACTGCATCGTCGCCGAACAGGTCACCCTGACCGCGGGCCTGATGCCCGATCTCGACCTCGGTCCCGAGCCGATCCTGCGCATCGGTAACGGTGTCGTGCTCGGCCGCGGCAGCCACGTCATCGCCGACACGACGGTCACGATCGGCGACGACTGCTACTTCGGGCCCTATGTCTATGTGACGTCCACGAACCACTCGTACGACGATCCGCACGAGCCCATCGGCAAGCAGTGGCCGCGCATGGAGCCCGTGGAGATCGGGCCGGGCTGCTGGATCGGGACCAACGCGGTGATCCTGCCGGGCGCGCGGATCGGGCGGAACGTCGTGGTCGCGGCCGGTGCGGTGGTGCGGGGCGTGGTGCCGGACCACTCCGTGGTGGCCGGGGCCCCCGCACGTGTCGTCCGGCGCTGGGACCCCGTGGCCGGATGGCAGCCGCCGCTGCGCACGCCGCCGCCGGTGCCGATTCCCGACGGGGTGACGCCGGACCAGTTGCTGGCGCTCTCGGAACTGGACGAGGAGACGGTCGCGCGACTCGCGGAACTGGACCTCGACGCGCGGGACGCCTCAGCGGACGTCCACGCGCGTCCCGAGGACATCCGCGCCGACTCCTGAACCGACGGCCGGTCCGCGCCGGGTTCTGGACCTGAACCCGGGCTCAGCCTGTCGCCAGGAGCACCGTGCCGACCAGCGCCAGCCCCGCTCCGGCGGCCTGCACCGCGCGCAGCCGCTCACTGAGGAGGCCGCGTGCGGCCAGGGCCGTGACCACCGGGTAGAGCGAGGCGAGGACGGCGGCGACGGTGACCGGGCCGTGCTGGGCGGCGACCGAGTACGTGCCGTTGGCCGCGACGTCGGCGAGGCCGACGAAGGCGAGCGCGGGCAGGGACGCCCAGGGGAAACCGCCCTCGGGGAGGGCGGGCGCGCCGCGCCGGACGGAGACGGCCAGGGCCGCGCCACCGGTGACGACGTTGGTGACGCGCTGGACGAACAGCGCCAGGAAGAGCCCGGTGACCGAGGACGACGCCTCCGCGATCAGCACGAACACGGTGCCGAAGCCGGCCGCCGCGATCAGCGTGAGGAGGATCGCCTGCCGCTGCACCGGGGCGCCCCGCAGCTGGGGTCCGCCCGCGAGGACGACGCCCGCCACAGCGACCGCGATGCCCGCGATCTGCAGCAGCCCCGGACGCTCCCCGAGGAACAGGCCGACGCCGATGGGGACGGCCACGGCCAGCGATCCGAGCGGGGAGACCACGCCCATCGGTCCGAGTGCGAGCGCCTTGTAGAACGAGAGCAGGGCGATCGGACCCACCAGTCCCGCGGCGACCGCGAACCACAGCTGCGGCCCCGCCGCGCTCCAGCCGCCGGTGGCCACCACGATCGCGCCGAGGACCACCGCCGCGATCGACTGGGAGGCGACGACCACCGTGAGGGCGGGCGTGCGTCGGGTCAGCAGACCTCCGCCGAAGTCGGCCAGGCCCCACAGGAGGCTGGTGGCCAGGGCGAAGAGTGCTGTCACGGGGTGCCTCGCAGTACAGTTCGGTGAACGATCAGGTGCACCACACGATAGTTCATCTGATTGAACTCTGTCATTCAAAATATTGGACGGAATGTGTCGGATCTCGACCTGCTGACTCAGTCCCTGGCGCGCAACGTGAAGCGCTGGCGCACCGAGCGCGGCTTCACCCTGGAAGCGCTCGCCGCCCGCGCCGCAGTCAGCCGCGGCATGCTCATCCAGATCGAGCAGGCCAGGACCAACCCCAGCCTGGGTACCGTCGTCAAGATCGGCGACGCCCTCGGCGTCAGCATCACCACCCTCCTCGACTACGAGCAGGGGCCCAAGGTCCGGATCGTCCCCGCCGAACAGGCCGTACGTCTGTGGCACACCGAGGCGGGCAGCTACAACCGGCTGCTGGCCGGCACCGAGGCGCCCGGCCCGCTGGAGATGTGGGACTGGCGGCTGATGCCCGGCGAGGGCAGCCCGTCCGACCCGCACCCCTCCGGCACCGTCGAACTCGTGCACGTCATCGCGGGCGACATGACTCTCACCGTCGACGGCGTCGAGCACCACGTCCCCGAGGGGGCGAGTGTGTCCTTCGAGGCCAACACCCCTCACACGTACGCCAACAAGGGTGGGGTCCCGGTCGAGATGGTCATGGCCGTGTCGGTCCCCCTCGTGCACTGACGGCCTCCGGCCGGTCCGGTCCGCGTGGCTGTTAGCGTGCCGCCATGCGCGCTCCCATCGGACACTTCGACCACGCCGTCCCCGCCCCCGGCTGCCTGGACGAGCTCATCCGCCCCGTCGCCGACGCCGTGCGCGACTGGCGCGGCACCACCCCCGCCGAGCGGATCGTCTACGTCGACACCGACCCCGAGTGGGCCGACACCGCCACCTTCGTCGAGCACTACGGCAAGGAACTGCTCGACCGGTCCGCCAACTGTGTGGTCGTCGCGGGCAGGCGTGGTGGCGAGACCACGCTCGCCGCGTGCCTCGTCCTGTCCACCACCCGTGTCGACGTCAACGGAGCCGTACGGCGTCAACTGGGTGCCCGGAAGGCCTCGTTCGCCCCGATGGACACCGCGACCGGTGAGACCGGCATGGAGTACGGCGGCATCACTCCCGTCGGACTCCCGGGCGACTGGCCGGTGTTGGTGGACTCGGCCGTGGTCGACCTGCCGTACGTGCTCGTGGGCAGCGGCCGTCGGCGCGGCAAACTCCTGGTACCGGGCAAGGCGTTCGCGGAGCTGCCGAACGTGGTCGTGCTGGAGGGGCTGGGCATCGCCTGATCCCGCACGCAGGGGTGTGAAGGGCTGCCGCGGGACGGGGCTCCGCCCCTCACCGGGCGGGGGTGCCCTGGTCCGCGCTGAAGCGTGACGGGCCGGTGCCCTCTGAAGCGTCGTGCTCGTCGTGCTCGTCGTGCTTCGCGCCTGTTCGTGCTGGTTCACGCCTGTGCGTGATGTGCCAGCGTCCGATGCGGGTCCGCCTCCCCGGGCGCCGGTGCCGGATCGGCGTGGACCAGGGCGGCGGTCAGTTTCGGGACGGCGTGCAGCAGGGCGTGTTCGGCCTCGACGGCGATGTCGTGGGCCCGGCGCACGGTCGCCTCGCCGTCCACCACGACCGCCACCTCGGCGCGCAGCCGGTGCCCGATCCAGCGCAGCCGCAGTTCGCCCACGTCACGCACTCCCGCGACCTCCCGCAGCGCCCGCTCGGCGTGGTCCACCAACTCCGGTTCCACGGCGTCCATCACACGCCGGAAGACCTCCCGGGCGGCATCGCGCAGCACCAGCAGGATCGCGGCGGTGATCGCCAACCCCACCAGCGGGTCGGCGAGTTGCCATCCCAGTGCCGCGCCGCCCGCGCCCACCAGCACCGCGAGCGACGTGAACCCGTCGGTACGGGCATGGAGTCCGTCCGCGACCAGCGCGGCGGAGCCGATCTTGCGACCGACCCGGATGCGGTGTCGGGCCACCCACTCGTTCCCGGCGAAGCCGATGAGCGCGGCGGCCGCGACCACGGGGATGTGCCGGACGGGGTGCGGGTCGAGCAGCCGGTCCACCGCCGCCCAGGCCGCGAAGGCGGCGGACGCGGCGATCGTCAGCACGATCACGATGCCCGCCAGGTCCTCCGCCCGCCCGTAGCCGTAGGTGAAGCGCCGCGTCGCCGCGCGACGGCCCAGCACGAAGGCGACCCCGAGCGGCAGGGCCGTCAGCGCGTCGGCGGCGTTGTGCACGGTGTCGCCGAGCAGCGCGACCGACCCCGACATCACGACAACGACCGCCTGTGCCAGGGCCGTTGCGCCGAGGACGGCCAGGGAGACCCACAGGGCCCGCATGCCCCGGGCCGACGACTCCAGCGCCGAGTCGAGTTTGTCGGCGGTCTCGTGGGAGTGAGGGGTGAGGAGGTGGCGCAGCCGGCCCGTGAGCCCGCGCGGATGGCTGTGCCCTCGAGGGATCGTGTGGCCGTGGCCGCGGTCGTGGGGGGCGTGGCCGTGTTCGTGACCGTGACCGTGTTCATGGCCGTGGCGGGCGTGTTCGTGGGCGTGTTCGTGATGGTGCGGGTCGTTCACGTGCGTCCCCTTCCGGCGTGCGGGAGTGGACGTGCGGGCGCCCACGACGCCATTATGTGCGTATGAGCGCACGCATGCACCTATCACCTGCGCACGATGCGCACCCGCGCACCCCCGGCGAGGAACAGTTCGCGCTCGCCGCCGAACTCCTCGCCCTCCTCGGTGATCGCACCCGCCTCGCGCTGCTGCACGCCCTGACCGGCGGCGAGGCCGATGTCTCGACGCTGACCGAGACCTGCGGGGCGGCCCGCCCGGCCGTGAGCCAGCACCTGGCCCGGCTCCGTCTCGCCGGGCTGGTGAACACCAGGAAGGAGGGGCGCCGGGTGATCTACTCGCTCGGGGACGGACATCTGCGCCGGGTGGTCGACGAGGCGTTGAGCCTCGCCGACCACCGGCTCTCCGACCGGCCGGCGCACGACTGAAGCACGTGCGGAGACTCGGGCCCCCTCCGGAGCCGACCTGAGGGTGAACCCGCGGCGGGTCCGCCACGGCCGGGCTGACGTGCGGGCGAGTCCGTGTGCGGGCGGGCTGACGTGCGGGCGAGCCCGTGTGCGGCCGAGCCCGTGCGGGGGCTGATGTCAGGGTGTCGCCGTGTGATCGCCCGGGGGCGCCACGTGGTCCTCGCCCTCCTCGCCCTCCTCCAGCAGGTTCGCCGCCGCGCCCACGATGCTCGGGTCGGGGCTGCCGACGACCTCCTCGTCCTTGTTCTCGTAGGCGAAGCGGGCCAGGACGCTGCGCATGGCCTCGACACGGGCCCGCTTCTTGTCGTTGCTCTTCACCACCGTCCAGGGCGCCTGCTCGGTGTCCGTCTCGCGGAACATGGCGACCTTGGCCGCCGTGTAGTCGTCCCAGCGGTCCAGCGAGGCCAGGTCCATGGGGCTCAGCTTCCACTGCCGTACCGGGTCGACGTGACGGATCGTGAAGCGGGTGCGCTGCTCACTCTGGGAGACCGAGAACCAGAACTTGATCAGGTCCACACCGTCGTCGACGAGCATCCGCTCGAAGGCGGGCGCCTGCCGCATGAAGCGCCGGTACTCGTCGTCGGTGCAGAAGCCCATCACGCGCTCCACACCCGCCCGGTTGTACCAGGAGCGATCGAACATCACGATCTCGCCCTCGGTCGGAAGATGCTCCACGTACCGCTGGAAGTACCACTGCCCGCGCTCCCGCTCGGTCGGCTTCACCAACGCGACCACGCGCGCGCCGCGCGGGTTGAGGTGCTCGGTGAAGCGCTTGATCGTGCCGCCCTTGCCGGCCGCGTCGCGCCCTTCGAAGACGATGACGAGCCGCCGGCCGGTCTCCTTGATCCAGCTCTGCAGCTTCAGCAGCTCGATCTGCTGGAGCCGCTTGTGCCACTCGTACTCCCTGCGCTCCATGCGCTGCTCGTACGGATAGTTCTCCCGCCAGGTGTCCACCGGACTGCCGTCCGGCCGGATCAGTACGGGGTCGTCGTGGTCGGTGTAGTCGACCCGCATGCCTGCCAGCAGTTCCGTCATCCGGCCCTCCTCTTCCCCTGTTCCGATTGTCCGCTGATCGGCTTCTTCCCGCCGTGTCAGAGGAGCTGCGGCACGAGAGGTAGATGCCGTACGCCACCACGGCCGCGCAGCCCAGGAAGCACAGCCCGGCCTACGGGAACCCGAGGGTGTCGCTCCCGGTGTCGCCGTGACGCGCGGCCTCGACCCGGGCGTGGCCCAGCACACCGAGGGCGAAGACGGTGGCCGGCAGCGCGGCGACCCCCGCCACGACCGGCGAGGCCACCGCGGGGATCAGGATCCTCTCGACCACCTTGTCGAAGTACGCGCCCTGCTCACCCGAGCCGGCCCACACCGCGCCGATGAGCCCGCCGAAGAGCGCGTTCGAAGGCCAGAGCCGTCACGATGACGACCGCCACCAGGAACGTGATGTGGTCCATCCCCCAAGGGAAGCAATCGGAGGCGTACGTAAGGAGAACCGGAGGCAAACGCTCGCACGTGCGAGTGGAGGTGAACGTGCGGTTGCGAGCAAAGCGGGCAACTCCTCTCCTTTTCGGAGATCTTGAGGACCCGTCAAATTGCTTGCCCGCACCGCGAAGCGCTGAAGATGATGATGACCATGCAGCTCTTCACCGCCCCTGACGGAACCCGACTCGCCCATCACGCAAGGGGCGAGGGCCCGCCGCTGCTCTGTCTGCCCGGCGGACCCATGCGGGCCTCCGTCTACCTCGGTGACCTCGGCGGACTGACACTGCACCGTCGGCTGCATCTGCTCGATCTGCGAGGCACCGGCGACTCCGCGCTTCCGGACGACCCGGCGACGTACCGCTGCGACCGGCAGGTCGACGACGTCGAGGCGTTCCGCGCGCACCTCGGGCTCGACCGGGTCGATCTGCTCGCCCACTCGGCGGGTGGCGACCTCGCGCTTCTCTACGCCCTCCGTCACCCGGGGCGGGTCCGCTCCCTCACCCTGGTCACCGCACGGGCGCGGGCGCTCGGCGTCGACTTCACCGCGGAGCACCGCGCGGAGGGCGCGGCGCGGCGCGCGGCGGAACCGTGGTTCGCGGGCGCGCACGAGGCGTACGGGCGGATCTGGGCCGGCACCGCGACCGATGCCGACTGGGACGCGGCCACCCCGTTCTTCTACGGTCGCTGGGACGCGGCGGCGCGGGCGCATGCCGCGACCGAGGTCGACCAGACCAACGAGGAGGCCGCCGATCACTACGCGGCACCCGGCGCCTTCCGGCCCGCCGACGCGCGTGAGGCCGTGGCCGTCTGGGACGCGCGGGTACTCC
>NZ_JBHWVI010000124.1:0-25976 GCF_042737005.1 Streptomyces sp. NPDC060027 | reverse complement strand
TATAAGTGACCGGCCCGGAGGAGACTCCGGGCCCGCCCCGCGTTCATGGACGGATCAGCTCACCGGCTCACGGACTCACCGGCTCACCGGCTCACCGGCTCACCGGCTCACCGGCTCACCGGCTCACCGCGAGGGTGAACACGTGCAGGTCCGCGTTGTCCGGGAGTTTGACGCTCTTGATGGTCTTCCCCGCGGGTGCCTGGAAGGGCTGGGTGGCGAAGACGTAGGTGGCCACCGGGTCCTTGTCGGCGCCGGCGACATTGCGGTAGGCCGCCTTGGCGATGGTCTTGTTGCCGTACTGGACGGTGCCGCCCCCGCCGCCGACGGTCCAGTCGGTGAAGGACAGATCGACGGAGTCGGTGCCGCCGTCGGTGTACGTGACGGTCGCCCTGGTCTGCTGGTTGCCGTTCACGGCACTGCCGATGAAGGACAACCGGCTCACGGGGTAAGCCAGTTCGATGGTCTGCGCGGTCGCCGAGGCGTTGTCGGGGCGGCCGGACGGCGAGTTCGGCCAGGTGTAGGCGAGACCGTCCACCGTGCCCTGGGTGCCCGGGGTCAGGCCCACGTCGGCGAGGGCCTGACGGGAGTAGCTCCAGCCGCCGCCGTCGTAGTCGGCCTCGTCGTGGTCACCGCTGTCGTCGGAGACACCGGTGTTGTTGTAGGCCGCCAGGAGGGAGCCCGGGGCCGCGACCGTCAGGGCCACCGGCTGGGCGTACGACGTGTCGGCCGAGGTCACCTTGACCTTGACATCGTAGAACCCCTGCTCGGCGTCGTCGGCGGCGGTCAGGGTGATCCGCTGGGCGCCGTCGGTCACCGTGCCCTCGGCGGGCGTCGCCGTCACCCCGGCGGGCACGTCCACATGGAAGCGGACCTCGGGCCCGGCGCCGCCCCCGAGGGCGAGGGCGCGGATGTCGAGCGCGGTGCTCCCGCCGGGCGCGAGCGTCGCCGCGGTCGGGCCCACGCCGACCTGGTACGGCTGCTCACCCTTGCGGAAGGACGGCGGCGCGGCCGTCTCGGCGCTGCCCCAGCCCTTGTCGGGCGTGCCGGACAGCGTGTAGTCGAGCGTGCCGCCGTCGCGGACGAAGGAGGCCGGGAGCCACGGACGTTCGCTCGTACGGCCGTCGACGCGCAGCGAGTGGACGTACGGGGCGTCCGCGGCCGCGCCCCGGGCCCGGATCTCGATGTCGTCGCCGCCCGGACGCTCGATCTCGATCCTCGGGAACAGCGGCGAGGACAGGGTGAGTTCGCCGCGGGAGGGCACCTGGGGGTACATGCCGAGCGCGGAGAAGACGTACCAGGACGACATCTCGCCGAGGTCGTCGTTGCCGGGGATGCCGCCCGGCTCCGTCGACCACAGCCTGCTCATCGCCGCACGGACGGTCTCCTGCGCCTTGTAGGGCGCGCCCGCGTAGTCGTACAGGTAGGGCACGTTGACCGACGGCTCGTTGTCGAGCTCGGACTTGTCGCCGCCGCTGCCGGTGAACGCCCAGCTGCCGTCCGCGTTGCGGAAGAAGGTGTCGAGCCGGTCGAGGGCCTTGGCGCGCCCGCCCATGGCGGCGAAGAGGCCCGCCGGGTCGTGCTGCACCATCCAGGTGTACTGGGCCGCCGTGCCCTCCACGAAGCCGTTGCCGGTCGCCGGGGTGAAGCCGGTGACCCAGCTCCCGTCGGCCTTGCGGTTGGCGATGTAGCCGCCGCCGGGGTCGGCCGCGATGTTGAAGGTGTTCTGCCACCACTGGGAGCGTTCGGCGAAGTCGGCGGCCGTCTTCCTCTCCCCCGCGGCCGCGGCCAGTTGGGAGATCGCGAAGTCCGCGCCGGACATCTCCAGGGTCTCGGCGGCGCCGCCCCAGGCGTTGGACACGGACGGCATGTAGTGGTGTTCGAGGTACTTGTCGAGCGAGGGCCGCTGGCCGACCGAGAGGACGGGCTTGCCCGCCGAGGAGAGGTCCCCCTCGGTCGGCACGGTGGCCGCCCTGACCAGGGAGGCGAGCGCGCCGCGCAGGTCGAAGTCCGTGCCGCCGAAGGCGCGAATGCCGGCGAGGGCGGCCGGTGACGGGTCGCCGTTCATGACGTGCGTGCCGCTCGCGCCGTGCAGCCAGCGGTCCCAGACTCCCCCGTTCTGCCGGGCGAGTTCGAGCAGCGACTGCGCGATGTCGGAGCCGGTGTCCGGGTTGAGCAGGGTCAGCAGCTGGACCTGGGAGCGGTAGACGTCCCAGCCCGAGAAGGTGCCGTACTGCGCCGCGTGGCCCCGGCTCACGGTGTGCACCTGGTCGTCGGGGCCCCGGTATCTGCGGTCGGCGTCACTGATGACGTTCGGGTGCAGGAGGGCGTGGTAGAGCGCGGTGTAGAAGGTGGTGCGGTCGGTATCGGTGCCGCCGCCGACACCGATCGCGCCGAGCCTCTCGCGCCAGGCCCGGTGGGCGGCGCGCCGCACCGAGTCGAAGGAGCGGGACGACGGGTTCTCGGCCACGAGGTTGGCGGCGGCGCCGGCCTGACTGACGTACGAGATGCCGACCTTGACGTTCACCGGGTCGGCGCCGGGCTCGAACTCCACATAGCCGCCCGCCCCCTTGCCCGCGACGGGTCGGCCGCCCTGCTCGAAGCCTCCGGTGCCGCCGCTCGCCTCGGTGGCCCCGGGGCTCAGCCGGTCGTCCTGCCAGGTACCGGTGGCCTTGAAGTCACGGTCGAAGCGGGCGGTGAAGTAGAGGGTGTAGTAGGAGCGTTGGCCCTCGGGGTCGAGGTAGCCGCAGAAGTTCCCGGAGGTGACCGAGCCGGAGACCGTGCGGGTCTCGGGGTCGATCCGCACCGCCGAGTCGGTCGAGCCGACCTCGGAGTTGGCCGTGCGGATCAGCAGCGAGGCGGGCTTGTCGGCCGGGAAGGTGAAGCGGCCCGAGCCGGTGCGTGCGGTCGCGGTGAGGTCGGCGGTCACTCCGGAGGCGAGTCCGACCTTGTAGTGGCCGGGCTCGGCCCGCTCGTCGGCGTGCGCGAAGCCGGCCGCGTAGACGGCGTCCTTGGTGTCGCTCGCCGGGGAGGAGGTGACCTCGCCCGCGTACGGGAAGAACGGGATGTCGCCGGAGCCGCCCGCGCATCCCGTTCCGGACATGTGGGTGAGGCTGAAGCCCCGGATGCGCGTGGCGTCGTACTGGTAGCCGCCGGGCGCGGCCGTGCGGGTGGCGTCCCCGCGGGTGTTCTCCGGGCTCCAGGAGAGCATGCCGAAGGGCGTGACGGCGCCGGGGAAGACATTGCCGCCGTTCTTGGTGCCGATGAGCGGGTCGACGTACGCGGTGGGGTCCTGGACGAGTTCCGGTGGACCTGACGGGGGTGCGGCGAGCGCCGGAGTGGCGCCGGCGACCGTCAGGGCGACGGCCAGCAGGACGGATGACGGACGGAAACGCATGACGCGGCCCCTCCTCCTTCGGACGGGTCGCGCACCACAGGTCGCACAAGCCGCAGGGACAGTAACGTGCGCCACGGGTACCACGGAAGACCGCCTGTCCGCCGGGACGCGCCCGGCGCACACCCCGATGGCGCCAACGAAGGCGCGGCCGGCGCGCACCTTTCCTGGCGCGGCCCGCGCAAGCTCGGCGGTCAACTGGCTTGACATCGTTGTCCGTTGAGGCGATAGAGTCGTGTGCAGACCGCTAGACAACGTTGTCGCACACCACGGTCGCCACAAGCCGCACCATCCCGGGCAGGGCCTCCCCCGACCCGTCCGGGCTCGCGGACCGGGCGGGTCCGAACCCACCCACCCGGTCCGCCCCGAGCGTCGCTCGTTCAACCGACCCGACAGGGAAGGGCCGTCGACGGATCGTCGCCCGAGCCCGAGACGACGTACCCGAACGTCGCACTGCCGCCCGGACTCAGCGAGCCGTTCCAGTCGGCGTTGTGCACCATCACGTCCTGGCCGCTGTAGGTCGCGTTGCCGTTCCACAGACTGGCGACCGACTGACCGCCGGGGAGCGTCCAGTCGACCATCCAGCCGAGCATCGGGACGTCTCCGGTGTTGGTGACGGTCACCTCGGCCTGGTAGCCGCCGGACCAGCTGTTGGTGGTGCGCCGGGTCGCGGAGCACGCGCCGGGCGGGGGTTCGGTCGGGTTGCCGGGGTCGTGGATTCCCGTGACCTCGCCGTTGCCGCCGTCGAAGACGACGTCGGAGCAGGAGTAGAAGGTCTCCGCACTGTCCGAGCGCTGCCAGACCATGTAGACGATGTGGCGGCCGGTCCTGCCCGCCGGCAGCCTGCCGCTCCAGGCGTAGTTGGCCTCGACCGTGCCCGGGGTTCCGTTGAGCGCCGGGTGATCGACGGTGAGGAACGGCTGGTCCTCCAGGGCGTCCCAGGTGGGCGTGCGGGTCGGGTCGAAGCCGTCCTTGGTGATGTAGACGTAGAACCAACCGGGGTGCGCGGCCCAGGCGTTGTACGCGAAGTCGACGGTCGCACCCGAGGTGAGATGGGTCAACGGCCAGTCGGAGCGCGGCAGATCGAAGCCCGTGAAGTTGGGGTTGCCGCCACTGCACAGCCGACCGTCCGGGACGAAGCCGCGGGTGCGCCCCGCGCCGTCCGAGCGCAGCACCGAGAACCAATTGTAGAACGGCGTGGTCCCGCCGACCTGTTGCGCCGCTCTGCAGGCGGGGTTCACGGGTTTGATCTCGCCGGTACCGGTCAGCCCGTCCTGCCAGCACAGGAACGTGCGGCTGCCGGGCTTCATGGGCGTGCCGTGCGCCTCCGCCCGCCCGCCGGTCATGACGATCAGGGCGAGAGCCGGGAGCGCGGCCAGCAGGGCGAGGAGGACGAGGAAGGCGGACGGGTGGCGGGCGGGGAGCCGTAATCGGGAGAGCGGTCGACGCATTCTTGTTAAGCACATGACAAGGCTGCTCCTTCGGGGGCCGTGCGGGATCGGGGTGAGGTGGGAGCGGCTCCCGGGGCAGGTTCCGGTCCGCCTGATGGGAGCGCTCCCACCTCACTCGGAAATTAGCGCGCGCCGGAACGCCTGTAAACGCCTGGCGCATCCGCACACCCGTGGGTCGCGCCCCGGTTCCCCTGACGCGCCCCGATTTCACGGACGGGCCCCGTTTCCCGGACGCGCCCCGTTTCCCCCTGACGCGCCCCGTTCCCCCCTGACGCCCCCCGTTCCCCGGACGGGCCCCGTTTCCCGGACGGGCCCGTGTCCGAGCTCGCGCTCATCTCCGGGGGAAAGCGGCCGCTTCCCCTCCGGCCCGGGGCGCCGGCATGCGCTCCCCTGCGGCCGGTCCGGCCGGGAGCTCGGGCTCCGCGGCCGGGAGCTCGACGGTGAACTCCGTACGGCCCGGGGCGCTCTCGGCGCGGATCCGGCCGTGGTGGGCCGTCGTGATCGCGGCGGCGACGGCCAGGCCGAGGCCCGAGCCGCCGTGTCCGGGAGAGACGCGGGAGCGGGAGGGGTCGGCCCGGGTGAAGCGTTCGAAGACCCTCGGCAGCAGGGAAGGCGGGATGCCGGGGCCGTCGTCGCGGACCCGGATCGTGCGGGACGTGCCGGTGGCCTCCACCGTGGCCACGATCGTCGTGCCGGCCGGTGTGTGCGCACGGGCGTTGGCCAGCAGGTTGGCCACCAGTTGGTGGAGCCGGGCCTCGTCGCCGACGACCAGGGCCGGGGAGTCCACGAGCAGGGCCAGCCGCCAGGTGTGGTCCTCCCCCGCGGCCCGCGCGTCCCACACCGCCTCGGCGACCAGCACCGCCAGGTCCACCTCCGCCGACGGCAACGGCCGCCCCTCGTCGAGCCGGGCGAGCAGCAGCAGCCCCTCGACGAGGCTCGTCATCCGCGCCGACTCGGCGGACACCCGCCGCCAGGCCAGGGCCGGTTCGATCTGCCCGGTGCCCCGGTTCATCAGCTCCGCGTATCCGGCGATGGACGCCAGCGGCGTACGGAGTTCATGGCTCGCGTCGGCGAGGAAGCGGCGCATGCGTTCCTCGCCGCGGCGCATCTCCTCCTCGACGCGCCGGCGTTCCGCGAGGGAGGTCTCGACGTGGTCGATCATGCGGTTGAGCGCGGCGCCGATCTGGCCGGCCTCGCTGCCAGGGCCGGTGTCCCGTTCGGGTACCCGGGTCAGGCCGGTGACGTCGCCGTGCTCCAGGGGCGAGCGGGAGACCTCGACGGCGGTGGCGGCGACCCGTCCGAGCGGGCGCAGCTGACGCCGGACGACGACCGCGCAGAGGCAGCCCGCGACGGTGAGTCCGGCGGCCGCGACCACCCCCTCGACCACGACCAGACCACGGATCATGTCCCGTACGTCGTCCATCGGGAGCCCGGTGAGCACGGGCCGTCCGCGGCCGTCGAGCGCGGTGACGCGGTAGGTGCCGAGCCCGGGAACCGTCCGGGTGTGCAGCGAGCCGTCCGCCTCGATGCCGGCGAGGGCCGAGCGCTGGGCGGCGCCGAGGTCGCGCGGCCCGCCGGACCCGCTCACCACCTTGGCCGCGATGACGGCCCCGTCGTCGTCGAGGCGGGCGGCGATCGTGCCGATGGGCTGCCCCTGCTCGTCGAGGAGGGCGAGGTCCGTCTCGACGCCCGGCCCGGTGGAGACGCCGCCCTGGCCGCGCTCGGCGGCGTCGCGGACCCGCTGGTCCAGGTTGCCCAGCAGGTAGGCGCGTTGCGCGAGGACCGTGCTGAACGCCGTGGTCACGCACACCGCGACGAGTGCCAGGCAGACGAGGACGAGGAGGCGGCTCCCCAGGGACCGCGTGCGCCGGATCGGCGTGCGCGGAGAGCGCGTCCACGGAGAGCGCGTGCGCGGGGACCGGGTGACGCGGGACCGCCCGCGCGGTCGCGTCCACGGTAGGCGGCGCGCGCTGGGCAGGGCGCTCATCTCCCGCCTCCCGGCGGCCTGGTGGCGTACCCGAAGCCCCTCACCGTGGGCGTCATCGGTGCCCGCCCCTTGCCGGGCCGCGTCGCGGGCAGGGCGCTCCGCCCGCCGGCCGCCGGGCAGAGCCGGCCGGCCGCCTCCGTCGCGGCGGCGGACAGCGGTTCGATGAGCACCGGCCCGTTGTCCGCGGTCGGCACCCGGACCCGGACACGGCCGACAAGAACCCCGGAAGCGCCAGTCATGGGGCGATCGTGTCCCGGCCCGCTGGGGGAATCCTGTGTTCCACCTGAGCACCGCCGATGTCCTGAAACCGACTTCGCGGGCGGACGGCGGAGGGCCGCACCCCCGTCACCGGGGATGCGGCCCTGAACAGCCGAGAGCTGCCTTACAACTGCCTTACCGGACCGCTCAGTTGCGGATCAGGTTGCGCAGCACGTACTGCATGATGCCGCCGTTGCGGTAGTAGTCCGCCTCGCCGGGGGTGTCGATGCGGACGACCGCGTCGAACTCGACGCCGGTGTCGGTGGTGACCTTCACCGTGCGCGGGGTGGTGCCGTTGTTGAGCTCCTCGACACCGGTGAAGGAGAAGGTCTCCTCGCCGGTCAGACCGAGGGACTCGGCCGTGGCGCCCTCCGGGAACTGGAGCGGCAGGACGCCCATGCCGATGAGGTTCGAGCGGTGGATGCGCTCGTACGACTCGGCGATGACGGCCTTGACGCCGAGGAGCGCGGTGCCCTTGGCGGCCCAGTCGCGGGACGAGCCGGAGCCGTACTCCTTGCCCGCCAGGATGACCAGCGGGATGCCCTGCTCGATGTAGTTGCGCGAGGCGTCGTAGATGAAGGAGACGGGGGCGCCTTCCTTCGTGAAGTCGCGGGTGTAGCCGCCCTCGGTGCCCGGCGCGATCTGGTTGCGCAGGCGAATGTTGGCGAACGTACCGCGGATCATGACCTCGTGGTTGCCGCGGCGCGAGCCGTAGCTGTTGAAGTCACGACGCTCGACACCGTGCTCCGTGAGGTACTTGCCTCCGGGGGTGTCGGCCTTGATCGCACCGGCCGGGGAGATGTGGTCGGTGGTGACCGAGTCGCCGAGCTTGGCGAGGACGCGCGCGCCGGCGATGTCCGAGACCGGGGTGGTCTCCATCGTCATGCCCTCGAAGTAAGGAGGCTTCCGGACGTACGTCGACTGCGGGTCCCACTCGAAGGTGTTGCCCTCGGGGATCGGCAGCGCCTGCCACTGGGCGTCGCCCGCGAAGACGTCCTGGTAGGACTTGTTGAACATGTCCTCGCCGATGGCGTTCGCCACGACGTCGTTGACCTCGGCCTCGGAGGGCCAGATGTCGGTCAGGTAGACCGGCTTGCCCTCGGTGTCGGTGCCGAGCGCGTCGCGGGTGATGTCCACCTTCATGGAGCCCGCGAGGGCGTAGGCGACCACCAGCGGCGGGGAGGCCAGGTAGTTCATCTTGACGTCGGGGTTGATACGGCCCTCGAAGTTCCGGTTGCCGGAGAGGACCGAGGTGACGGCGAGGTCGTGGTCGTTGACGGCCTTGGAGACCTCGTCCGGCAGCGGGCCGGAGTTGCCGATGCAGGTGGTGCAGCCGTAACCGACCAGGTTGAAGCCGACCTTGTCGAGGTAGGGGGTGAGCCCCGCCTTGTCGAAGTAGTCGGTGACGACCTTGGAGCCCGGGGCGAGGGTGGTCTTGACCCACGGCTTGCGGGTCAGGCCCTTCTCCACGGCCTTCTTCGCGACGAGCGCGGCGGCGACCATGACGTACGGGTTCGAGGTGTTGGTGCAGGAGGTGATGGCCGCGACCGTCACCGCACCGTGGTCGATCTCGTAGGTCGAGCCGTCGGGGGCCGTGACCGTGACCGGGTTGGTCGGCACGCCGTTGGTGGCGGCCGGGGAGTCGGAGGCCGGGAAGGACTCCTTGCCCGCCTCGTCGTCGTCGGCGACGTAGTTGCGCACGTCGCTCGTGAACTGCTCGGCGGCGTTCGCGAGGACGATGCGGTCCTGCGGGCGCTTCGGGCCGGCGATCGAGGGGACGACCGTGGAGAGGTCGAGCTCCAGCTTCTCGGAGAAGTCGGGCTCGGCGGCCGGGTCGAGCCAGAGGCCCTGCTCCTTGGCGTACGCCTCGACGAGCGCGAGCTGCTGCTCGGAGCGGCCGGTGAGCTTGAGGTACTTGATGGTCTCGCCGTCGATCGGGAAGATCGCGGCGGTGGAGCCGAACTCCGGCGACATGTTGCCGATGGTGGCGCGGTTGGCCAGCGACGTGGCGGCCACACCCTCGCCGTAGAACTCGACGAACTTGCCGACGACGCCGTGCTTGCGCAGCATCTCGGTGATCGTGAGCACCAGGTCGGTGGCGGTCGTGCCCGGGGTGAGCTCACCGGTGAGCTTGAAGCCGACGACGCGCGGGATGAGCATGGAGACCGGCTGGCCGAGCATCGCGGCCTCGGCCTCGATGCCGCCGACGCCCCAGCCGAGGACGCCCAGGCCGTTGACCATCGTGGTGTGCGAGTCGGTGCCGACCAGGGTGTCCGGGTAGGCCTGGCCCTTGCGGACCATGACCGTGCGGGCCAGGTGCTCGATGTTGACCTGGTGGACGATGCCGGTGCCCGGCGGGACGACCTTGAAGTCGTCGAACGCGGTCTGGCCCCAGCGCAGGAACTGGTAGCGCTCCTTGTTGCGGCCGTACTCCAGCTCGACGTTCTGGCCGAAGGCTTCCTTCGTGCCGAACTTGTCGGCGATGACGGAGTGGTCGATGACCAGCTCGGCCGGGGAGAGCGGGTTGACCTTCGCCGGATCGCCGCCGAGCTCCTTGACGGCCTCACGCATGGTGGCGAGGTCGACGACGCAGGGCACGCCGGTGAAGTCCTGCATGATCACGCGGGCGGGCGTGAACTGGATCTCCTGGCTGGGCTGGGCCTGGGAGTCCCAGTTACCGATGGACCGGATGTGGTCGGCGGTGATGTTCGCGCCGTCCTCGGTCCGGAGCAGGTTCTCCAGCAGCACCTTCAGGCTGTACGGAAGGCGAGCCGAGCCTTCCACCTTGTCCAGCCGGAAGATCTCGTACGACTCGTCGCCCACCTGCAGCGTGCTGCGGGCGTCGAAGCTGTTCGCCGACACGACAGTCTCCTTCATTGATGTGCGCGTTCCCACCGCATCCTGCCGCCACAACGTCATGGCCGATCCGCTAAGGTAAGGCTAAGTTAGGTAACCCTTACCGCCGGACGGGCGATGCAGTGCGACTGCGGTACGCCTCGGCAGATATCTCGATGTCGAGATAACTCTAGTACATGGGGGCGGGCAGGTCATGTCCGGGCGCCCTCATGTCCGGCCGATGTCGCTTGTCCGATCCGAGCCGCCCGCCCGGCCGGCGCCGTTCGTCCCACCGGAGTCGCCCTCCGCGCCCCCTGCCGTTTCAGGCGCCCCGCCCCCAGGACTCCCGGGGGGGCGGAGGCAACTCGACCCTCCGGGAGAGAAGTTGACACCCCGGAGTGGGAGGCAGGCACATCGGAGCCGTTTCGGGGTACCCGGTGCCCGCCGGGAAAGCCCCGGCGGACACGACACAGGGGGCACGCATGGCGCTCACCTTCCGCAAGAGCTTCCGCATCCTTCCGGGACTGCGGCTCAACATCAACCGCAAGTCCTGGTCCATCACCTCGGGCGGAAAGAACGGGCCGAAGCGCACACACAGCAGCACCGGACGCAGGACGACGTCGATGGATCTGCCGGGACCGTTCGGGTGGCGCAAGACGACCCGCAAGTCAAAGTGACCCAATAGCGACAAAGAAGCTCAGGATCGACGAACCGTCACGGAAGCACCTCTTCATGACACTCGTCGGCCGCCGGGACGCCCGGCGGCGCCGCTCGGCACGTCACGACCGTGCCACCGCGCCGACGCCGGGCACCCGAACTCCCCCTCGAACACCGCCTGCTGGACCCGGCCACCCGGAAGGCCGCGCTCCATTTCTTTTTATCTCACATCCGATATACGGTCGCGCCATGGCAGACGACTACCTCGTACGTATCGGCAAGCTCATCCGGGACGCCAGGCAACACCGGGGCTGGACACAGTCGCAGCTTGCCGAGGCACTCGGCACCAGTCAGAGCGCCGTCAATCGCATCGAGCGCGGCAACCAGAACATCAGCCTTGAGATGATCGCCCGAATCGGTGAGGCGCTGGACAGTGAGATTGTCTCGCTCGGCTATGCGGGTCCGATGCATCTGCGCGTCGTCGGCGGACGTCGTCTGTCCGGCTCGATCGACGTCAAGACCAGTAAGAACGCCTGTGTCGCGCTGCTGTGCGCCACGCTCCTGAACAAGGGGCGGACGGTGCTGCGCCGGGTGGCCCGCATCGAAGAGGTGTACCGCCTGCTGGAGGTACTCGGGTCGATCGGTGTCCGCACCCGGTGGATCAACGACGGGGTCGACCTCGAGATCGTGCCGCCGAGCGAGCTGGACATGGAGGCCATCGACGCCGAGGCCGCGATTCGCACCCGGTCCATCATCATGTTCCTCGGTCCGCTGCTGCACCGCCTGGACGCCTTCAAGCTGCCGTACGCGGGCGGTTGCGACCTGGGCACCCGGACCATCGAGCCGCACATGATCGCGCTGCGCCGGTTCGGCCTCGACATCGCCGCGACCGAGGGGCTCTACCACGCCCGGGTCGACCGGTCCGTCGCGCCCGGACGGCCGATCGTGCTGACCGAGCGCGGGGACACGGTCACCGAGAACGCGCTGCTCGCCGCCGCCCGCCACGACGGCGTCACGGTCATCCGCAACGCGTCCTCCAACTACATGGTCCAGGACCTGTGCTTCTTCCTGGAGGCCCTGGGCGTACGCGTGGAGGGCATCGGCACCACGACGCTCACCGTGCACGGCGTGCCGAACATCGACGTCGACGTGGACTACTCGCCCTCCGAGGACCCGGTCGAGGCGATGAGCCTGCTCGCCGCCGCCGTGGTCACCGAGTCCGAGCTGACGGTGCGCCGGGTGCCGATCGAGTTCCTGGAGATCGAGCTCGCGGTCCTGGAGGAGATGGGCCTCGACCACGACCGTACGCCGGAGTACTTCGCGGACAACGGCCGCACGCGACTGGTGGACCTGACCGTCCGGCCCTCCAAGCTGGAGGCGCCCATCGACAAGATCCACCCGATGCCGTTCCCCGGCCTGAACATCGACAACGTCCCGTTCTTCGCGGCCATCGCGGCCTCCGCGCAGGGCAAGACGCTGATCCACGACTGGGTCTACGACAACCGGGCGATCTACCTGACGGACCTCAACCGCCTCGGCGGCCGGCTCCAGCTCCTCGACCCGCACCGCGTCCTCGTCGAGGGCCCGACCCGCTGGCGCGCCGCCGAGATGATGTGCCCGCCCGCGCTGCGCCCCGCCGTGGTCGTCCTGCTCGCGATGATGGCGGCCGACGGCACCTCGGTGCTGCGCAACGTCTACGTCATCAACCGCGGCTACGAGGACCTCGCCGAGCGGCTGAACTCGATCGGCGCGCAGATCGAGATCTTCCGGGACATCTGAGCGGCCCTCACACGGACGTCGCCGCGTTCGCCTCCCGGCCAGGGTGTGTACGGGTCGGGAGGTGGTGCGGCGGCACCCGTCGGGGACGGGCTCCCGCACCTCAGCCGACGGCGCGGACCGCGTACCCGACGAACACCGTCCAGGCACCCGCGCCAACGGCCAGCCCGGGGCGGGCGGTATCCTTGGAGTCCCGTACATGGACCTTGTGGAGGCAGGCGGCCACCTCGACGCATTCACCGCCCTCTTCACTGCTGTGGCTGCTCTTTATCCAGAGCAGCCGAGAATCGCCCTGGCTGATGCTGTCGGCCTTCATCGCTCTCCCAGCAACGTATCGACGTACGCCATCGACTCATGCGGCGTGAGCGCCTGTGCCCGGAGGCTGCTGTACTTGGTCTCCAAGCTGCGGACAGATGCCCGTTCGGTGAGCAGCCGGCTCGCGCTCTGTACCTCAACGTACGCGATCCTGCGCCCATCTCCGGTTTCGATCAAGGTGAAAGGGCCGGCCAGACCTGCGTTCTCCTCCCGGTCCAGCGGCATGATCTGCACGTCCACGGTTCGCTTGTGGCCGGCGAGGAGCAGCTGCTCCAACTGCCCGCGCAGCACTTGGCGTCCACCGATCGGTCTCTTGAGGACCGACTCGTCGATGACGAAGGTGGCGAGAGGTGTGGGACGCCGGGCGAAGAACTCCGACGAGCCAGCCGCCCCGCTACGCGTTCGTCGACCGTTGCGTCATCCAGCGGGGGCCGCATCATGCGAAAGACCGCCCGCGCGTACTCCTCCGTCTGCAGCAGACCTGGCACCGCCTGGTTCGCGTACACGTGCAGCTCAACCGCCTCCGCCTCCAACCGAGCCGCATCCCGGAAGAACGCCGGGAACTGGGCCCGCGCGACCTCCTCCTTCATCTCCTGCAAAACGCCACCCGCGTCCAGCAACTCGTCCGCCACGTCGATGAATCGGGGCGGCGGCACCCGCCTCCCCTGCTCGAACGCCGCGATCGTGGATGCCGAGTACCCGGTCCGTGCCCCGACCTCAGCACGCTCCAAACCGGCCCGCAGCCGGAACCGTTTCACCTGCCGTCCGAAGACCCGGAGGATGCCCGACCCCGGCTCCGGCGGCCCGGACGTCTCCGCGTCCGGGTCCAGGCCCGCAGACCCGGTTCCGCCCGGCTCCCGTACAAGTTCGCTCACCCGCCCGCTCACCTCCACCGCCCGTACCGACCAACGCTCACGCTAGAAATCACGTGCCCGTCAGACCGCCGAACCCCGAAAGTTCACCGGAACAAGTGCTCACGGGTCGGTGTCGGCTCAGGGGGCCGCCGACCCGCACGGTCGGCGGCCCCCTGGCCCGTTTCAGCTCGCCGCGATGGTGATGTCCCGCTCCTTGCTCGCGTGGAACGTGGGGAGCGGGAGGCCGCTGCCGCTCAGTTCCATGACCGTGGCCTCGACATGGGCCGCACCCGGGGCGAGGGTGCCCGGCGCGCGCTTCTCCGCGTTGGTCCAGCGGTGCTCCGCGCCGTCGCAGACCGCCGAGGAGCCGCCGATGGCGTGGCGGACCCGGGGATCGCCCTGGGACACCGAGGAGGACACGAACACGGGCCCCGCGGCACCCGTGCAGCGGTAGGTGCCGGAAAGGGTGATGGTGCCGTCGGCGGCGACCGTGCCGGTGGGGTCGACGGTCACCTCGTCGAAGGAGGCGGTACGGGCGACGGCGGACGGGGCGAGAAGCAGGAGCAACGCGGTACCTGCGGCCGCGCCGATGGCCTGGCGGACGAACATGGGAACCTCCTGGAGCGGGGCCTGGAAAGGGCGCTCAACAGGTACCGGTCCGAGGCACCGAGGTCGGTGATCATCACCCCTTTGGTGGCGAGTTGGCACCGTCCGTCTTGGGGACGTCCGAGAGTTGTCCTCGTGTTGTCACGCTTCACGGCCGGCTGTTCCGATGAGTTCGCCGCGAGCGCATGGTCTCTTCATGCGAGGGCGACGACAACGCCGCCGACACTCTTCGCATCCGACGTGGAGGTGCGCCATGTGTTCACACCAGTCTTCGAGCCCGTCCGCGGACACCGCAGCCCCGCACATCGTCTCGGCCCACCCCGAGCAGGGCTGGAACCTCCTGTGCAACGGGGCGATCGTCTTCGACGACAGCGGCGAACTGCTCCCCGACGGCAGCGTGATCGCTCCGCACCGGGTGTTCGCCGAGCAGCTGGCCGTCGCGGCCTGATCCCCGCTTCCCGCGGGCCTACGCCAGCACGGCGAAGCCGTCGAGTTCGACCAGCGCCTGCTCGTCCCACAGGCGGGCGGCGCCGATGACGGCCATCGCGGGGTAGTCACGGCCCGCCAACCGGCGCCAGATACGCCCGAGTTCGGGAGCATGGACGCGGTAGTCGGCCACGTCCGTGGCGTAGACCGTGACCCGGGCGAGGTCGGCGGGAGCACCGCCCGCCGCGCGCAGCGCGGTCAGCAGATTGACCAGCGCCCGCTCGAACTGCAGGGGCAGGGTCTCCCCCACCACCTTCCCGTCCACGTCGAGCGCGGTCTGTCCGGCCAGGAAGACGACACGGGAGCCGGTGGCGACGACGGCGTGGGAGAAGCCGGTCGGCGGGGAGAGCTCGGGCGGGTTGACGCGTTCGGCGGTCATACGGACCCCGTTCCCTGTGTCCATTCAGCGGTCGCGCGGACCCCGTGTCCCCTTGTCCGTCCGGCGGTCATACGGACCCCGTTCCCCGTGTCGGCTGCTCGGCCATCCGGTACAACTCCTTTGCGATGACCGCCCGTTGGACCTCACTGGCCCCCTCGTAGATGCGCGGCGCGCGCACCTCGCGGTAGAGGTGTTCGAGGAGATGGCCGCGGCGCAGCGCACGGGCGCCGTGCAACTGGACGGCCGCGTCGACGACGTACTGGGCCGTCTCGGTCGCGAGCAGCTTCGCCATCGCCGCCCGCCGCGGCACGTCCGCGGCCCCCTCGTCGTACGCCGCCGCGGCCGCGTACACCATCAGGCGGGCCGCCTCGGTGCGCAGCGCCATCTCGGCGACCTGGTGGGCCACGGTCTGCAGGTCCTTCAGGGGACCGCCGAACGCGACGCGTCGCGTCGTGTGGGCGAGGGTCGCGTCCAGCGCGGCCTGCGCCATGCCGACGGCGAAGGCGCCCACGCTCGGCCGGAAGAGGTTGAGGGTGCGCATGGCGACCCGGAACCCGTGGTCGGGTTCGCCGAGGACGTCGTCCACCGTGACGGGTACGGCGTCGAAGGCGAGGGCGCCGATGGGGTGCGGGGAGAGCATGTCGAGGGGGGTGCCGGTGAGGCCGGGGCGGTCGGCGGGGACGAGGAAGGCGGTGACGCCGCGGGCTCCGGCATCGGGCGCTGTGCGCGCGAAGACGGTGTAGAAGTCGGCCTCGGGGGCGTTGGAGATCCAGCACTTCTCGCCGGTGAGCCGCCAGCCGCCGGGGCCGTCCTCGTCCGCCCGGAGCGCCAGCGCGGCCGCGTCCGAGCCGGCGCCGGGCTCGCTCAGCGCGAAGGCCGCCACGGCGGTGCCGTCCGCGACCCGGGGCAGCCAGTGCTCGCGCTGGACCGCGCTGCCGTACGCGTGGACCGGATGGGCGCCGAGCCCCTGGAGGGCCAGTGCCGTCTCGGCCTCGGTGCAGACCTGGGCCAGGGACTCGCGCATCAGGCAGAGATCCAGGGCGCCGGAGGTGAACAGGCGGGAGAGCAGGCCGAGTCGGCCGAGTTCGGCGATCAGCGGGCGGTTGACGTGCCCCGCCTCGCCCTTGTCGGCCAGTGGGCGCAGTTGGTCCGCGGCCAGCGTGCGCAGCTCGGCACACCAGGCGGTCTGCCCCGGATCGAGCGAGAATGCGGTCATTGCCCGTCCCCTCTCCCCATCGGACGCCACCACGTTATCGCGAACCGTTGACTGTCGTCACCAACACGATACGCTCCTTGTGCGAGCCCACCACGACGCCCACCAAGGCAAGGGGGCGAACCGCCATGGACACTGTGGATCCCGCGGATCCCGCAGAGACCTCGGTGCCGGGACTCTCGGCCCACGTCGACACCTTCGCGCGCGACCACCTCCCGCCCCCCGAGCAGTGGCCCGAACTCCATTTCGACCTGCCCGGGCTGCGCTACCCCGTTCGGCTGAACTGCGCCGCCGAACTCCTCGCGGACACCGACCCGAGCCGCCCGGTGTTCCGTACGCCGTCCGGCGACCCGTGGACGTACGGACAGCTGCGTGCCCGTGTCGACCGCATCGCCCATGTGCTGACCGGCGAGCTGGGCGTCGTCCCGGGCAACCGGGTGCTGCTGCGCGGCCCCACCACTCCGTGGCTGGCCGCCTGCTGGCTGGCGGTGCTGAAGGCGGGCGCGGTCGCCGTCACGGTGCTGGCGCAGCAGCGGTCGCACGAGCTGAGCACGATGTGCTCGATCGCGCGGGTGACGCACGCCCTGTGCGACATCCGCTCGGTCGACGACCTGGCCAAGGCGGAGATCCCCGGACTGCGGGTCACGACGTACGGTGGTGACGCCTCCGACGATCTGCTGCTGCGGATCACCGGCGCGCCGGACGAGCCCTTCGACGCGGTGGACACGGCCGCCGACGACGTGGCGCTGATCGCGTTCACCTCGGGCACCACCGGACGGCCCAAGGGCTGTATGCACTTTCACCGCGATGTGCTGGCGATAGCGGACACCTTCTCGAAGCATGTGCTGCGGCCGCAGGAGGACGATGTCTTCGCGGGCAGCCCTCCTCTGGGTTTCACCTTCGGGCTCGGCGGTCTCGTGGTCTTCCCCCTGCGCGCCGGCGCCTGCTCCCTGCTGCTCGAACAGGCGGGCCCCAAGCAGCTGTTGCCCGCCATCGCCGAGCATCGCGTCTCCGTGCTGTTCACGGCGCCGACCGCCTACCGGGCGATACTGGCGGAGCTCGACGACCACGACATCGGGTCGCTGCGGCGCTGCGTGTCCGCGGGCGAGAACCTGCCCGCGGCGACCTGGCGGGACTGGCACGGGCGCACCGGGCTGCGCATCATCAACGGCATCGGCGCCACCGAGCTGCTGCACATCTTCATCTCCGCCGCCGACGGGCGGATCCGCCCCGGCACGACGGGCCTCCCGGTTCCGGGGTGGCACGCGCGCGTGGTCGACGCCGAGGGGACGCCGGTGCCGGACGGCGAACCCGGGCTGCTCGCCGTGCGTGGCCCGGTCGGCTGCCGGTATCTCGCCGACCCACGGCAGCGCGAGTACGTGCGCGGCGGCTGGAACATCACCGGCGACACCTACGTACGCGACCCCGACGGCTACTTCCGCTATGTGGCCCGGGCCGACGACATGATCATCTCGGCGGGGTACAACATCGCGGGCCCCGAGGTCGAGGAGGCGCTGCTGCGGCACCCGGACGTGGTCGAGACGGCGGTCGTCGGGCGGGCCGACGAGGCGCGCGGGCAGGTCGTGGTGGCCTACGCGGTGCTCAAGGAGGGCGCCCACCGGGACGCCGAGGCGCTGCGCGCCTTCCTCAAGTCCGAGCTGGCGCCGTACAAATGCCCCCGCGAGATCGTCTTCCTGGACGCGCTGCCGCGCACCGCCACGGGGAAACTCCAGCGGTTCCGGCTGCGCGAGGAGACAGGTACTGACACACTGTCACCTCCCGCGCCCGAGGGTGACTTGTCCACCGGCGGCGGTTCCAAGTGATCTTCGCGCACTAGAGTGATCAACGTGTCAGAGCAGCACGCCCCCCGGTCCCTCATCGTCACCTTCTACGGCGCGTACGGCCGTTTCATGCCCGGCCCGGTGCCGGTCGCCGAGTTGATCCGGCTCCTCGCCGCGGTCGGCGTGGACGCGCCCTCGGTGCGGTCGTCGGTGTCCCGGCTCAAGCGCCGCGGGCTCCTGGAGCCGGCGCGCACCGCGGCGGGCGCGGCCGGGTACGCGCTGTCGCCGGACGCACGGCAGCTGCTCGACGACGGCGACCGCAGGGTGTACGCATCGGCGTCTCCCGGGGACGACGGCTGGGTGCTCGCCGTCTTCTCCGTACCGGAGTCGGAGCGGCAGAAGCGGCACATCCTGCGCTCGCGGCTCGCCGGCCTCGGCTTCGGCACGGCCGCCCCCGGGGTGTGGCTCGCCCCGGCGCGGCTGTACGAGGAGACCCGGCACACCCTGGAGCGGCTGCGGCTCGATCGGTACGTGGAGCTGTTCCGCGGCGAGCACCTGGGGTTCGCCGCGACGGCCGACGCGGTGACGCGCTGGTGGGACCTGGCGGCCATCGCCAAGGAGCACGAGGCGTTCCTCGGCCGGCACGCGCGTGTGCTGCACACCTGGGAGGGCCGCGCGGACACCCCGTCCGAGGAGGCCTACCGCGACTATCTGCTCGCACTCGACTCCTGGCGCCATCTCCCGTACACCGACCCGGGGCTGCCCGCCGCGCTGCTCCCCGAGGACTGGCCGGGGGCCCGCTCGGCCACCGTCTTCCGGGCCCTGCACGAGCGGCTGCGGGACGCGGGAGCGGAGTTCGCCGGGGTGGCCCCGTGGTCCGGGAACCGGCCGACGGGTGACCCTGCCGTGTGACCTCGACCCCGCCGACCGCCGCGGAGCGAACTCGCAGGCTCCTCCGTCCCCCCTCTCCGCTGTACGCCCGTCAGGCGGTGGGCCGGCTCGGAGGTCCGACCGGGGTGGACGGTTCCTGGCGCCGGGCCGCGCTCACGTCCCCAGGGTGAGGCGGGGTCTGGGGACGTCGGTGCGTCCGGTCTGGGGGCGTCGGCTGCCCGCGCGGTAGGGCATCGGCCAGCCGGCCCCCGGCCCCTCGTAGCCCTGTTCGGCCGCCGCGTGCAGCGTCCAGTGCGGGTCGTAGAGGTGCGGACGGGCGAGCGCGCACAGGTCCGTCCGCCCCGCCAGGATCAGGGAGTTGACGTCGTCCCAGGAGGAGATCGCACCGACGGCGATCACCGGGAGCCCGGTCTCGTGGCGGATCCGGTCGGCGTACGGCGTCTGGTACGAGCGGCCGTACTCGGGGTGCTCGTCCGCCACCACCTGGCCGGTCGACACGTCCACCGCGTCGGCGCCGTGCGCCGCGAAGGCCCGTGCGATCACCACCGCGTCGTCCCCGGAGGTGCCGCCCTCGGCCCAGTCGGTGGCGGAGATGCGCACGGTCATCGGGCGCTCCGGCGGCCACACGGCCCGCACCGCGTCGAACACTTCGAGCGGGAAGCGCAGCCGCTTCTCCAGTGATCCGCCGTACGCGTCGGTGCGCCGGTTGGTCAGCGGCGAGAGGAAACCGGAGAGCAAGTAGCCGTGGGCGCAGTGGAGTTCGAGGAGGTCGAAGCCGCAGCGGGCGGCACGGCCGGCCGCCGCGGTGAACTGCTCGCGCAGATCGGTGAGCTGGGCGCGCGACAGCTCCCGGGGTGTCTGGCTGTCCGGCCTGTACGGGAGGGGGGAGGCGGCCACGAGCGGCCAGTTGCCGTCCGCCAGGGGCTCGTCGATGCCCTCCCACATCAGCCGTGTCGAGCCCTTGCGCCCGGCGTGGCCGAGCTGGAGGCCGATCGCGGTGCCCGGAGCCTGCCGGTGCGTGAAGTCGACGATCCGCCGCCAGGAGTCGGCCTGTCGGCCGGTGTAGATGCCCGCGCAGCCGGGCGTGATGCGGCCCTCCGCGCTGACGCACACCATCTCGGTCATCACCAGTCCGGCGCCGCCGAGAGCCCGCGCGCCCAGATGGACGAGATGGAAGTCGCCGGGGACGCCGTCCACGGCCGAGTACATGTCCATCGGCGAGACGACGACACGGTTGCGCAGGGTCAGACCGCGCAGCCGGAACGGGGTGAACATCGGCGGGGTGCCGGGCGGGCAGCGGAACTCCCGCTCGACCGCGGACACGAAGTGCGGATCGCGCAGCCGCAGATTGTCATGGGTGACGCGGCGGCTGCGGGTGAGGAGGTTGAAGGCGAACTGCCGGGTGGGCTGGCCGAGATAGCGGTCGAGGTTCTCGAACCACTCCAGGCTGGCGCGGGCCGCCCGCTGGGTGGAGGCGACGACGGGCCGCCGCTCCTCCTCGTACGCCGCCAGGGCCTCCGCCGGCGACGGCCGCTCCTCCAGACAGGCGGCCAGCGCGAGCGCGTCCTCGACGGCGAGCTTGGTGCCGGAGCCGATGGAGAAGTGGGCGGTGTGGGCCGCATCGCCGAGCAGGACCAGATTGCCGTGCGACCAGCGGCCGTTGACGATCGTCCTGAATCGCGTCCACGCCGATCTGTTGGCGCGCAGCGGGCGTCCACCGATCGCGTCCGCGAAGATCTTGCCGCACCGCTCGACGGACTCCCGCTCGTCGAGGTCCGCGAACCCCGCGGCCTGCCAGACCTCTTCGCGCATCTCGATGATGACGGTGGAGGCGTCGGCCGCATAGGGGTAGCCGTGCAGCTGCATCACGCCGTGCTCGGTCTCGGCGATCTCGAAGCGGAAGGCGTCGAAGGCGAAGTCGGCGGCGAGCCAGATGTAGCGGCAGCGGTGTTCCGCCACGGTGGGCCGGAAGACCTCCGCGTACGCGGCGCGGGTGAGGCTGTGCACGCCGTCGGCGGCGACGACGAGGTCGTACTCCGCCATCAGATCGTCCACGGGCGGGGCCTCGGCCGTGAAGCGCAGGTCGACGCCCAAGGAGCGGCAGCGTTCGTGGAGGATCTCCAGGAGCCGGCGCCGCCCGAGCGCGGCGAAGCCGTGGCCGCCGGAGGTGTGGCGCGTCCCGCGGTGCACGATGTCGATGTCGTCCCAGCGGACGAACTCGGCCTGGAGCGCCGCGTACACGACCGGGTCGGCGTGTTCGATGCCGCCGAGGGTCTCGTCGGAGAGGACGACGCCGAAGCCGAACGTGTCGTCGGGGGCGTTGCGTTCCCAGACGGTGATCTCGCGGGCCGGGTCGAGGCGTTTGAGCAGGGCCGCGGCGTAGAGTCCGCCGGGCCCGCCGCCGATCACGGCGACGCGCATCGCACCGCCGTCCCCGCTCCGGGCCCTCGTACGCCCATCACTCCCCGCACCCGCACGCCCGGCCCTCGTACGCTCGCCTCTCCCCGCACCCGCACGCCCGCCCCTCGTAGGCCCGTCGGACCCGGCCCCCGTGCGGCCGTCGCTCCCGTCCCCCGGACGGTCTTCGCGGCCCTCGCCTTCGGTGTCCACACGCATCCCGTGCTCACCTCCCCCGCCACTTCGGGGCCCGCTTCTCCGTGAAGGCCGCGTGGAACTCCGCGTAGTCCTCGCCGTTCATCAGCAGGGCCTGCGTCGCGGCGTCCAGCTCGACGGAGGCGGCGAGCGGCATGTCCAGTTCGGCGGTGAGCAGCGCCTTGGTCTGGGCGTACGCCAGGGCCGGACCCTCGGCGAGGCGGCGGGCCAGCCCCTGCGCGCCCTCGTCGGCGTGCCCTTCGTCGGTGAGTTCGCTGATCAGGCCGATGCGCTCGGCCTCGGGCGCCCGCACCGGTTCGCCGAGCATCAGCAGCCGGGTCGCGTGGCCGAGCCCGACCACCCGGGGCAGCAGATAGGCCGCGCCCATGTCGCCGCCGGACAGCCCGACGCGGGTGAAGAGGAAGGCGAAGCGTGCGCTGGGGTCGGCCACCCGGAAGTCGGCGGCCAGCGCCAGCACGGCTCCGGCGCCCGCCGCCACCCCGTGCACCGCCGCGATCACCGGGAACGGGCATTCGCGTACGGCCCGGACGACCTGCCCGGTCATCCGGTTGAAGTCGAGGAGCTGGGCGGTGTCCATCGCGAGGGTCGCGCCGATGATCTCGTCGACGTCGCCGCCGGAACAGAAGCCGCGGCCCTCGCCGGCGAGCACCAGGGCGCGGACGGACCGCTCGCGGGACAGCTCGGCCAGCAGGTCGCGCAGGTCGGCGTAGGCACCGAAGGTGAGCGCGTTGAGCTTCTCGGGGCGGGCCAGGGTGACCGTGGCGACGCCGTCGGTGAGCTCGTACCTCAGATGCCGCCAGTCGGAGGTGCCGGCGGCGGAGCCGGTGAAGGGACTCATGACGTGCGGCCTCCTCGGGCGGGGGCGACGCTCTCTGGCTGTTCAACGAATTTATCACTCATCCGTGACTGTCGTCACGGCCACGCGATACGACGACTTCGCGAAGTGCCGCAACGGTGACGAACGGATGCGTCACGTGACGGTCGCAGGGTGTGAACGGGGGTCCCGAGGCGTGAGATGGCGGTCGCGCGGCGACCGTGGTCCGTCACCGCGTCACGGATCTTCGATAGGCGTGTAACGGCGGGAGCACACGGGGGAGGCGGGCCGTTCGGCTGGGTACACAGCCCCGTATCGGACCGAACGTCCCGAAAGAAGACGGCGGAACCCGGGGGACACACCGTCCGATGTCCCCAAGAAAGCCCACCGAGCGGGTTTGCCCGGTGTCGCCGTACCATTCCTAAGGTTGACAGCAGGACCGCCTGCTCCATGAACGGACCCGCCTTGCACGACACCCCAGCACCCGCCTCCTGGCGCATCGCGCTGCCGCACACCGTGGCGGCCGTGCCCGTCGCCCGCGCCCTGGTCCGCACGGCACTCGCCGAACGGGAACACGCGGCCGACAGCGACACCGCCGAGCTGCTCACCGCGGAGCTGGTCGCCAACGCCGTCGAGCACACCGCGGGCGACGGGCCCATAGAGCTGGTGGTGGAGCTGATGCCGACCGGCTGCCGGGTCGAGGTGCACGACCCCGACCCCGCTCCACCCCTCGACCTCACGCTCCCGCACCCGCCCGGCGAACCCGACCCCTGGCAGGAGCACGGGCGCGGCCTGCTGCTGCTCCGCGCCCTCAGCTCGTCCTGCGGACACCGCCCCACCGACTCCGGCAAGGCGGTCTGGTTCAGACTGCCTGTGGTTCCCGCTCAGCGGCGTCCGATGCTGTAGCGGCCTGCGCGTCGGCTCCGGCGCGGGCGGCGGTCCGGGCCAGCCGGGAATTGCGGCGCCCGTAGAGGACGTACACGAGGAATCCGGCGGCGAGGAAGGCGGCGAACTGGACCCAGGTCGTCCAGCCGGTCTCGTACATCAGATAGAGGCAGAAGCCGACGCCGAGCAGCGGCACCACGGGGTAGAGCGGTACCCGGAAGGTGCGGGCGAGGCCCGGCTCGCGGCGGCGCAGCGCGATCACCGCGACATTGACGGCGGCCATCACGGCGAGTGTGCCGATGGTGCACAGGTTGACCACGGAGTCCAGGGACGCGAAGGCCGCGGGGAGCGCGAAGACGATCGCGACGATCAGCGTGCCGGCGACCGGTGTGGAGGTCCTCGGCGAGACCTTCTCGAAGACGCGCGGGACCAGGCCGTCGCGGGACATCGACATCAGGATGCGGGTCTGGCCGTACATCACGGCGAGCACGACCGAGGCGATGGCGACGACCGCGCCGAAGGCGATCACTCCGCCGCCGACGGTCGAGCCGGTGACCTCGTTGACGACATAGGACAGCGCGGCCGGCCGGCCTCCCACCTTGTCGGCGCCGATGGCGCCGATCGCGGCCAGGGCGACGGCGCAGTACAGCACCGTGACCAGGCCGATGCAGACCAGGATGGCGACGGGGATGTCCCGGCGGGGGTTCTTGGCCTCCTCGCCGGCCGTGGTGATCGCGTCGAAGCCGATGTAGGAGAAGAACGCGGCCGTGGTGCCGGCGCCGATGCCGCCGAGTCCGGCCGGGGAGAACGGCGTGAGGTTGCCGTCCTTGAAGGCACTGAACCCGATCGCGCAGAACAGCACGAGGACGACGAGCTTGAGCACGGCCATCGCGGCGGTCGCCCGGGCGCTCTCGCGCACGCCGCGCACCAGCAGGACCGAGGCCAGCGCGATCACGATCACCGCGGGGAGGTTGACGATTCCGCCGTCGGAGGGGCCGGCGGAGAGCGCGGCGGGCAGCTGCGTACCGGTGAGGCTCGTGAGCAGTTCGTTGACGTACTGGCTCCAGCCGACGGCCACGGCCGACACCGAGACGCCGTACTCCAGGAGCAGGCACCAGCCGACCAGGAAGGCCGTGCCCTCGCCGAGTCCGGCGTAGGCGAAGGAGTACGAGGATCCCGAGACCGGGATGGCGCCGCCGAGCTCCGCGAACGCGAAGGCCGTGAAGACACAGGTGATCGCGGCGAGGATGAAGGAGACCACCACGGCCGGTCCGGCCTGGGCGACCGAGTCGGAGAGTCCGACGAAGATTCCGGTGCCGACGATGGCGCCGACGCCGAAGCAGATGAGTTGGAAGAGCCCCATCGTGCGCTTGAGTCCGTTGCCTTCGAGGTCGGCACCGGATTCGGCGATCAGTTGAGCGGGGGACTTGAAGCGAGGAGCGGGCATGCGGGGTGGTGCTCGTTTCTGGTGGTGCGGGTGCGACCGTAGGGGTGCCCCCCGCTCGAGCGAGGTCGAGAGTTCGGGGGAGAGTCGCGCGGCGGTCCCGGAAGGGATGGTTCCGGGCCGCCGGACATCGTACGGAGAAAATCAGGCCAGCGTGGCGACCAGGATCGCCTTGATCGTGTGCAGCCGGTTCTCGGCCTGGTCGAAGACGACGGAGTGCGCCGACTCGAAGACCTCGTCGGTGACCTCCAGCGAGTCGAGACCGTAGCTCGCGTGGATCTCGCGGCCGACCTTGGTCCCGAGGTCGTGGAAGGCCGGGAGGCAGTGCAGGAACTTGACGTCCGGGTTGCCGGTGGCGCGCAGCACGTCCATGGTCACGGCGTACGGGGAGAGGGCGCCGATGCGCTCGGCCCACACCTCCTTGGGCTCCCCCATGGAGACCCAGACGTCGGTGGCCACGAAGTCGGCGCCCCGCACTCCGTCGGCGATGTGCTCGGTGAGGGTGATGCGGCCGCCGTTCTTCTCGGCGAGTTCGCGGGCCTGCGCGACGACCTCGTCGGCGGGCCAGTAGGCCTGCGGGGCGACTATCCGGACGTCCATGCCGAGCAGCGCGCCCGTGACCAGGTAGGAGTTGCCCATGTTGAAACGGGCGTCCCCCAGGTAGGCGAAGGCGATCTCGCCGATCGGTCTGTCGCAGTGCTCGGTCATCGTGAGGATGTCGGCCAGCATCTGGGTGGGGTGCCAGTCGTCGGTGAGGCCGTTGTAGACCGGCACTCCGGCATAGGCGGCCAGCTCCTCCACCGAGGCCTGGCTGTCGCCGCGGTACTCGATGGCGTCGAACATGCGGCCGAGCACGCGCGCGGTGTCCTTCACGGACTCCTTGTGGCCGATCTGCGAGCCGGACGGGTCCAGATACGTCGTCGAGGCACCCTGGTCCGCGGCCGCGACCTCGAAGGCGCAGCGTGTGCGCGTCGAGGTCTTCTCGAAGATCAGCGCGATGTTCCTGCCCACCAGGTGCCGGGTCTCCGTCCCGGCCCTCTTGGCCGCCTTGAGCCCTGCGGCCAGCTCGACCAGACCGAGGAACTCCTCTTCCGTGAAGTCCAGCTCCTTGAGGAAGTGGCGGCCGGCGAGGGCGGTCGGGACTGTCGCCATGGGGGCGCTCCAGGGATGACGGGGACGAGGACGGGGACGGACGTATGGAATTCTATACGACGCTCGACATTTATATGCGGTCTCCCGTTCGACTCTACGCGGGACCCCTCCGCGCGGCCCTATACGAAGCCCATACGAGCCGCTGGCCCGTACGGCCCAGCGGCCCGTACGGCCCGGGGTCCGGTACC
>NZ_JBHWVI010000123.1:0-26003 GCF_042737005.1 Streptomyces sp. NPDC060027 | reverse complement strand
CCGAGTTCGCGCTGCCAGAACGCGGTGACGAACGAGTCGACGTCAGGGCCGGCGAGCGGCCGTCCCTCAGCTGTCGTGATGCCGTCGCGCTGGAAAACGTAGGCGGCGAGCAGCTCGGCGTCGGGGTACCGGCCGTGCTTGTGGCCGTAGTCCTGCCACGCTCGGTAGAAGAACTCCTCCCACTCGACGTCGTCTCCCGTGCTCTCGACCGGATCCGCTGAGGATGCCTGCGTTGTGGCGGGCTCATCCGAAGCGGCGTAGCGCTGCTGCAGGCTGAGGAGGATGGGGTGGAGTTGCTGGTCGGAGAGTGGGTGTCCGGCCGCGGTGGTGATGGCGTAGTGGTCTTGAAGGTAAGCGGCAAACTGCCGGGGCGTTGGCTCCATCGGGAAGTGGGTGAGCCAGGTCCGATAGGCCTCGGCGAACACGCCGTTGGCTTCGATCTGCCGAGCGGTGGTCTGTTTGCTTTGACCCGGCTGGGATGCGGTCTCGGGAGTGATCTGTTCGGGCACCGGCATAGGAAGAGCGAGCCGCTCTCTCCGGCCGTCGATCTCAGCGACATGACCGATCGCTGGCTCCGAAGGCTGGAGAACGTCTGACCCGGCGTCGCCGCCGGGCGTGGCGGGGTCGGTGATGCTGGCCGCGGCGAGACCCGCCGGGCCCGCCTCCGCGAGCGGGACGCCGTAGCGCGCCAGGCGCAGCGGCATCAGCGACTCCACCGGGGCCTTGCGGCGCCAGGCGCGGCCGAAACGTGCGTGCAGCCGTGCCTGGTAGACGAGACGTTCCTGCTCCAGCTTGATGACCTGCTCGTAGGAGCGCAGCTCCCACAGCTTCATCCGGCGCCACAGCAGGAACGTCGGAAGGGGGGAGAGCAGCCAGCGGGTGAGGCGGACGCCTTCCATGTGCTTGTCGGCCGTGATGTCGGCTATGCGGCCGATCGCGTGCCGGGCCGCCTCGACCGAGACCACGAACAGGATCGGGATGACGGCGTGCATGCCCACACCCAGCGGGTCCGGCCAGGCCGCCGCGCCGTTGAAGGCGATCGTCGCCGCCGTCAGCACCCACGCGGTCTGGCGCAGCAGGGGGAACGGGATACGGATCCACGTCAGAAGCAGGTCCAGGGCGAGCAGGACGCAGATACCCGCGTCGATGCCGATCGGGAAGACATAACTGAAGTTTCCGAAGCCTCTTTTGAGGGCGAGTTCGCGTACTGCCGCGTACGAACCGGCGAAGCCGATCCCGGCGATTGAGACCGCACCGGCCACGATCACCCCGACGAGCAGCCGGTGGGTTCGACTGAAGCGCAGTGCGTCCTTCGGACGCTGGTCGCTTGTGTGTTGCTGCCTTTCCTTCATCAACGCCCCCGTCTTTGCGCGGCTGTCGTAGCTGCTGGTGGGGCCGGTCGGCGGACATCGGCCTGACAGCAGGACTGCTGGTTGTGCGGGTCGGGTATGGCGGGGGAGCCGGTCATGAACGAGCTGCCCGGTCGTCTCGGACCGGGTTGAGGAGTTCGTGGATGAGCTGCTCGGTCTCGATCTCCAGGGGGCAGTCGAGTGCACGGTTGACGGCCTGGACGCGGGTGATCACCGCATGCAGGCCGGGCCGGTTCCCGGCCGTCCATTCGACTATCAGCCAGTCCCGGTAGAGCAGCTCGGCCGTGTCGTCCACGTCGAGTCCCGTGGCGATGGCTTTCCTTGCGGCAGTGAGGTCGTGGTGCGGGCCCTTGTGGGTGCGGTGGACTGCCACGCAGTGGGCGACGTCGACGATCCGGGTGATCATCTCCTGCCGGTACGGCTCGGCCCACGGCAGCACCCGGCTTCCGAAGGGGCGGCCACGTACGAGGGACAGCGCCCCTTCCAGATCCGGCAGTCCGCCCGGCCCTTGAGGGAGTGCGTGTTCGGCGAGGGAGACGAAGCGCGGCCAGTCGCAGCGTACGCCGGCGGCCAGCGTGTAGGGGGTGTCGCCATTGCGTCGCCGCGGTACGTACGGGTTGCCGTCCGGGGCGTTGCCCAGGGCCCGACGCAGGCCTTGGAGACGGGCGTTGAGGGTGGCGGGTGACCAGGGGCTGATCGGGTCCATGTCGGCGCACAGGGCGTCGGCCGTGCGGCCGGGGCGGAAGTAGAGCAGGGCGGCGAGCTGCGCGATGCGTGGTCCGTGGCCGGTGCGGCCGACCCCGTCCACGTCCACTGGCCCCAGCACGTGGATCTCTGGCGCGCTCAGGTCGTGCGTCGGCGGCGCGTCGTTGAAGGTCTCAGCAGTGTCTGGGGTCTGGGGTGGTGCCGCGGCGGCGGTGATGTTTGTCTTACCGGTGCTCACCTCGTCGGCCGCCTGCGGGGCTTCGGTGCCGACGGGGGTGGCGGCGGATGGTGTGGGCAGGGGCAGTGCGGCGGGATCTGTGGAGGCTTTCAGGAGAGCCGGGAACACGGCATCGTCCGTGTCCGAGCGGACCGCTTGCGAGCCGTTCCTGGCCGGTGCGGGTGCTGGGTTGTCGTCGCCGGGCGGTTGTTCCTGGTGCGGGTCCGGCGCGGCCTGCTCTGGGACGCCGGGTTCGCCGGGAACGTGCTGCCATGCCGCCTGCGCCTCGTGGGCGGGCTGTCCGGAGACGGCGAGCGCCGTGACGATCTGCTGGTAGGCGGCATGTTCCAGGCGTTGCACGGTGATGTCTGTGCCGAGATGGTCGAAGTGCTGCGGCGTCTGTGCGGAGACGGCGAGGATGTCCGCCTCGGGGAAGTGCGCTGCGGTGGTACCGGCCGGGGCGATCAGCGTGACCGGGATCTGTGGGCTCGTGCCGAGGACGTCGGCGAACTGCCAGGCCGTGTCGGCGTCCAGGGCGCTCGCGCACAGCACCACGTACGGGTGGTTGGCGGTCTCGGGCATCTGATGCACTTCCAGCAGCCGCTCGGTCAGATCGCGCAGCGCGTGCGCGGGCCGACGCATGTGCGCGATCCGGGAACTCGGCAGCAGGCTCGGCAGGTCCTCACCGAAACCGACGGCGACCACCTCGACATCCTGCGACCACGGGCTCATGCCCAGCTCCAGGGCCAGCGACGTGCACACCTCGCTGATGTGCACGGGGCTTCCGTCCAGCAAAAGGACAGGCAACTGGGCGAGGTCGGCGAGGACGAGGTCACCGGATTCGGTGGTGCCCACCGTGACCAGGGCGGGACACGGTGCGCGAAGGGGGCGGGCTGTTTCCTCGTCCAGGAGTTCGGCGCCATCGGACAGTTGCCACCATCCGGCCGCGCCCGCCACGAACGGTTCCTGCGGCTCGGACGCGAGGTCATCGGGCAGGACGTGGCAGGTGCGGGCATCGAGCCGCGCGCCCCGCAGCCGGGGTACCTCCCGCCCGTCCTGCTCGGCGGCGTGGACCATCGTGCGCAGTGCCACGTCCAGGCGGGCGGCGCCGACCGGTTCGGCGGCCGCCGCGAGCTCGGCTTCGGCGGGAGCGGTCTGCGGCGCGATGGCGATCGTCTCGCCCGGCTTGCGGCGCCGGCGCTGCAGCGTCCTGCGCAACGCGAGCGCCGCGGTGACGGCGGCGGCCAGCAGCGCACCGGCACCGAGAACGGTGCGCAGATTCAGCATGCCACCGGCCGGGTCCGGCTCGGGGGTCCCCGGCGAGGGGGAGGGCGGCGCCGATTGCGTGGGGTCGGCACTGCTGGCCGGCGGTGTGCTCGAGGCAGACGAGCCGGGTGCGGGTGCGGCGCTCCGGTCGGGCGTCGTGGGCGGCGTCTGGTCTGCGTCCTGGTCCGTGCCTGCGGAGGGCTTGTGTTCCTGCGGTGCGGGAGAGGCCGAGGGAGGGCGTGTTTTGCTGCTGGTGCCGCCGCCGTCCGGTCCGCCCGGGACCGGGGTGCTCGGGTCGCCGGGCCGGGCGCCGGGCACGGTGACCTGCTGCCCCGCATAAATCACATCGGGGTCGGTGATGGCGGGCAGTCCGTCCGGCTGCGGCCTGCCGCGGCTGGCGGCGAACAGCTCGGGCCACGCCCCGCCGTCACCGAGTTCTTCCTCGGCAATCTTCGACAGGTAGTCGCCCGAGTGGACCGTGACGACGTGCCCGCCCTTCTCGGCAGTCACAGCCCCATGCCCGTCCGTCTGCGTCCGCAGGCCTTGAGGCCCTGAACTCTCGGGCATTGCCAGCTTCCAGCCCGGCTGCAGAAAGCTGTTGGACCGGAAGACCTGCCCGCCGCCCATGGCCTGTCCCTCATTGAGGTCGGCGATCTCCCGCCATCGCTCTCCGTCGCCCAACTCCCGTTCAGCGATGCTCCACAGGCTTTCCGCCGGCCGGGATTCACGCACCGTGTACGACGGACGCGCATTTGCGGCCAAGACCTGCGAGTCCTGGCCTGCACGCGAGGCCTGCGGGCTCGGGGATGCCTGGCCGGGGATGCGAGCGGCGGTGGCGGCCGGGACTGCCTGGGCATCGGAGGCGAGGGCAGAACTGGTCGGCAGCAGGACCAGGATGCTGCCGACCAGGAGGGCCGCGGCGCGCTGCGAGGCGCCCAGCCCGCGCGGCGCGTGCCAGCTGCGGCCGCGCAGCTGCGCGACCAGCTCCCGCAGGGTGCAGAACGTGAACTGCGCCCACCCCGTCCAGCTCACCGCGACCAGCACGAGCAGGAACACGGCCCCGGTGTCCTGCCGGTCCAGCAGGTGCGCCAGGTCGTCGTGACTGGACGCCCAGATCACCGGGGTGGCCCAGGCCAGCAGCAGGGGCAGCCCGCAGACTGCGGCGGCCAGGACGAGCAGACTCACGCCGGCCTTGCAGAACCGGCCCAGGGTGGCGGTGCGCATCAGTTTCCTTCGTCGGGTGCTGTGACACCGTGCAGGAGGGTGGCGGTGGCGTGGCCGGTCACCGGCAGCGAGCCGATCCCGACGGCCGACAGGAAGGCCGTGTCGCTGGAGCCATAAACGGTGACGGTGACGCTCTTGCCGTCACCGGACACGCTGACGGTGCCGGTGGCTCCGGCGGCACGCAGGTAGGCCTGTGCGGCAGCAGTAGCCTCCTGCGGGTCGGCGACGACCGCCTTGCCGGTGACGGCCTGGGCGGGGTCGAGGGCCTGCCCGCCGGCCCGGGCCGCTTCGCCCGCGACGTAGTCGGCGCGTTCGGTGGCGGCCATCTTCGCCCCGCCGTCGACGGCCAGGCCGATGATGCCGATCAGCGCGAGGACGCACACGGCGACGAACACGGTGACACCACCGTCATCCCGCCGTGCGCGGCGCACCCGCATCTGCCGGTCGTTCATCAGCCGCCTCGCTGCCGGTACTGATCCACCACCGAGGTTGCCGTCGATGAGAGCGTCCGCGCCCCGGGCACGCCCGGCAGCAGCAGGTCCGACAGGTTGACCGTGCAGGTCACGGTCACGGTGACGGTGCCGACTTGGCCGACCGGCACGCTGACGCCGCCGGTGTTGACGTGGACGGTGGTGGAGGCGCAGGCGATGCCCTGGTCGGTCAGCGATTCGGCGGCCGCGGAGTGTGCGGCGTCTTGGGCGGCGGCCGCGGTGCGGTGGATGGACGCCTCCCGTGCCGCGTCCTCGGCTGCCGCGTCGATTTTCGCCTGGGAGGTGACGATGCGTCCGCCGGCGATCGCCAGACACAAGAACATGATCAGCGACGGGAGGACGATCGCTGCCTCGATCGCGGCACTGCCGTCATCGCTGTGGCGCCTGCCAGGCCACCAGGCCACTCGCATCCTGTTCACCGTCCCGGGACCGTCCAGCGTTCGACCGCCCCGGACGCCGACTGCCTGACCTGCAGGCCCGCAACTCCCGGGATCATCGACATGGCTGTCCCGGAGACCTGCACCCGCACCCGCTGCCCGTCGCTGCCGGCGGCGACGCTGTAACCGAGCAGGCTGTCACCCGCTGTCCGTTCCAGGACATCCCGCGCCCGGGCCGCTCCGTCGCCGGGGCCGGCCTGGTAGGCACGGGCGGCGCTGGCTCCCTCGCGGGCAGCGGTCAGGGCGATCTGCCGCGCGAAGTACCACATGGACGCCTGGATGACGGCGACCGTGGCGAGCAGCACGAACGGGAAGACGATCGCCATCTGGATGGAAGTGTCCCCGCGGTCATCGCTCCAGCGTCGCCCCTGCCACCAACCCTTCAGACGCCCGGGGTACGGCATCACAAGCCGCTGATCTTGCCGTTGTACTTGGCGATCACGACGGCGATGCTTCCGGCGATCAGTACGGCGCCGGTGACGGCCGCCACCCAGATGATGACGGTGGTAGTGCTGATGTCGCCGCGGTCCGGGCGGCGCCTGGCCTCGGCCAGGCCGTCCTGCAGACGACTCGTCAGCCAGTACGCGGCCCGGTAGGTGCGGGCTGCGGCGTTCCTCATGGACTCTTCCTCTCTCAAGGCGTTGAGCACGACGGGACGTGGTGTCAGACGGTGAGCATGCGGATCACGGCGGGGAAGGCCATCAGCAACATCACAAGCACGGCGAGGAGGGCGCCCGGGGCGGTCATCTTCTCGCTGGCGGCGTTCGCCTCCGCGGCCTGATCGGCCAGGAGTTCGGCATTGAGGGCAGCGGTGCGAGCGCGCAGCGCTTTGTAGACGGCGGCGCCGTCGGTGGCCGAGCCGTGCATGATGTCGGCGACGTCGCCCAGGACCGGCAGGTCGTACTCCGCGGCGAGCTCCGCGAGAGCCTGGTACGGCGGGATCTTCTCCAACCTGGCCCGGCGCAGCGCGCCTTGCAGGTACAGGAAGGGCCAGCCGCGCCCGACTGCGGCGGCCTTCTCCAGCGCCTCCGCCGGGCCTGCGTCGGCGGCGCGCTTGAGTGCGACCAGGTCCAGGTAGGCGGACAGGGCGTGCGCGAACTCCTCCCGCGCCCGCTTCGCCTGGTCCCGCACCGCGAGGTCCGGGGTGATGAACAGCAGTCCCGCAACGAGCAGTCCGACGGCGGCGGGCACGTAGAACGGCAGGCCCACCCCGGCGATGATCCACGGAATCGTCGCGATCACCGGACAGAGAAGACCGAGCGCGGCGAACGCCACCTTCTTGAGCATGAACTGGCCCGGGCCCTGCCCGATCAGCGCCAGGCTGACGCTGGGGACCTGCACACCTGGCAGGCGCTCCATGCGGGCCAGCAGCCACCGGCCCCACACCTCGTCACGGTCCAGCTCCGGCTCTGGCATGGTCAAGGTCGCCGGGGCGCTGCGCGCGAGCGCGGGACCCAACGCGGGCTGCGGGCGCAGCAGTTCGAGCGCCAGCAGGGCCAGGCCCGCGCCGACTGTGCCGCCGGACGCCACGACAGGAAGCAGGTTCACGGTGTGGCTCCTTCGGACAGCCGGCCGGGTTCTGGCAGCCGGTCCGGCTCTGCGGCGGGGGCGGGCAGCCGGACGGTGCTCGCCGGGTCGGTGACCAGGAAGCGCGGGATGCGGCGGAAGCTGCCCAGCTGCCGCATCAGGGCGAGGACACCGACGAACCCGGCCGTCAGGAAGGCGAGCACGAGCTGACCGAGAAGCGAGGAGTAGGGCCGCGTGTAGGAAGGAACGAAGAACCCCGCCGCCACGACGCCGACGGTGATGATGGTCATCCATCGCACCGTGGTCCTGGGCTTCGCCCGGTCAGCCTCGATCGACCGTCTCTTGGCCACCTCTTCGCGCACCGTCCCCGCCAGGTCCTCCAGCGCCTGCGCCAGGCCCGGGCCCCGGTCGCCCGCCGACAGGATGAGCGCCGCGACCACCTTGTCCGCGGTGACGTCGTCGAGTTCCTCAGCTAACGCGCGCAGTGCTTCCTGCGGCCGCCACCCCAGCCGCAACCGGTCGGACAGGTTGGTGATCTGCCCGGCGAGTTCCTCCGGAGCCCCCTGACGGCTGGTGATCATTGCCTGCTCCAGGCCCATGCCCAGGCGGAGCAGACCGGCCAGCCGCTGCGTCCACTCGGACAAGCCCTCCAGCGCACCGATGCGGCCCTGCGCGATCTGCGCCGGAGCAACCAGCCAGGGCACACCGATCACGGCAGCACCGAGCAGCACACCGCCCACGAAATTCCCCGAGACCAGCCACACCACGACGAACACCACGACCGCCGCAGCCGCCAGGGTCCGCCGACGCAGCCGGGCGTCCTCGCTCCGCGCGGCTCCGCTGCGCCGGGCCCGCCAACGCTGGCGCAGCGGAGCCCTCAGCGGGGCGGTCGTGCCCACCACGCCGGCCACGACGCCGATCAGCCCGGCGACCAGGGTCATGCCGCCCAGCAGCGCCCACACCAGTGTCATCGGCCCGCCACCACCCTCAGCGGCAGCGGCGCCGCCCACGCCCCGTACGACTGCTGCAGCAGGGCGGAGTCGAAGCCGACGCGGCGCAGATCGTCGATGCAGCCCGGATCCATCCGGGGCACCGCCCGCAGCTCACCGAACTCGGTGCCGGGGGAGAAGATCTCATTGGTGGCCGGGCGGCCGTTCTCGCCGATCCCTGTCAGCTCCAGGACGTGGGAGACATAGCGATGGCGGCGGCCTCCGATCTGCGTCTCGTCCGTCATGTCGATGTAGACGACGAAGTCGAGACCGTTCGCCGTCTGCCGGTAGGCAAGCTGCTCGGACAGGTTGTCCTGCGCGAGCGCATACAGCTCGGCGATCCGGTCGAAAACGATGTCGGGTCGTCTGGCGTGGATGGTGCACAGGTTGCCGCCCGACCCGTTCGTCAACGCCTGCATCATCGCCACGACCTCAGGGCCGCGAACCTCGCCGACCACGATCCGCTCCAGCGACATCCGCAAAGCCGGGGGCATCAGATCCAGCAGCGTGACCTCACCGGCACTGCGACCCGTGACGTCCTTCTCCCCGTTGGACTCACGCCCGACGAGGGAGACGACCTGGCGGTGGTAGCCGTTGGCGTGGGCAAACAGCTCGTCCTCGGTCTGGATGGTCGCGAACCGACACTCCGGGTCGAACTCGCGGAGCATCGCCCGCAGCAGAGTCGTCTTACCCGCCTTCTGCTTGCCCGCGATCATGATGTTCTTCTCCGCACGGACACAGGCGCCGAGGAACTCGCGCAGGACCGGGTCAATGGTGCCCAGGCGGACCAGATGGTCCAGGTCGGCGTGGGAGACCCGGTGCCGACGGATGACCGCATACGTCATCGGCCCCAGACCCGTGATCGCCTGAAGGCGGGAGCCGTCCTGCAGGGACAGGGCAAGTGTCGGGTTCGCGGTGGAAATGGTCCGCTCGTTGTGCCCGGAACCCCGGGCCAACTCCCTCAGCAGATCGAGGAGTTCTTCCTCCGAGTCGGCGATCGGCCCGACCATGCGGCGCTCACCGTCGCCGTAGTCGAGCCACACCTCGCCCGGCCCCTGGATGATGATGTCCTCGACCCTCTCGTCGTCCAGATAGGGCTGGAGCCGTCCCGCCCGGAACAGCAGGTCGTAGACGCCACGGCGCAGCGCCTCGTCCTGCGGCGGTGTCATCGCCTGGGCGTCCGACCACAGGGCGACCGCCTCGTTGATCCAGTCCAGACAGCGCTGCTCCTCGCTGGCCCGGTCCATGTCCGGCGTGGTCTTCAGCAGTTCCTCGCGCTGCTTGGCCACCTGGGCGGCAATGTGCCGGGCGACCCGGTAGTCCACCGTGACCTGCGGCGTGGAGCTGCCGAGTGCGTGCGTGCTTGCGGCAGCACCGGCAGATGCCGCCTTGGCCGGGAGGGGACCGCGCGGCGGGGCCACCGTAGGGTCGGCGTGCAAGGGCTTACCGCGCACCGGGCACCTCCGAAGCGAATGCGGCGCGCGGATCGAGGCGGGCACGCCGGACGGCGGCCCGCTGCACCAGCAGGGCTCCGGACGTGCGTGCTGCCTTCATCAGCTTCGACCTGGTGAAGTGCCGCGGCTGCTCATCACCGTCGGACAGCACACGGGCGTCCCTCGGCGCGTAGGGCAGCTTTGCCGCCACCGGTGCCTGCAGTACCCGTTGGACTTCGCCCGCCGGGTAGGGGCCCTCGTCGATGACCAGCAGCCCGACGTCTCCGACCCGTTCTTCCAGCTGGCGCACCCGGCCTTGCGCCGCCTGCAGGCAGCGCAGGGTGTTGCGGACGACCACCAGCACGGCGTCGGCCTGCTCGGCCAGGACGCCGGACGGGCCGAACGCGCCGCGTCGGCCGAGGTCGAGCAGGACATCGTGGCCGTGGTCCGCTTCGATGCCGCGGAACATCTGCGCCAAGGCCTTCCACACCGAGCCGAGGCTCGCGGCCTGCGCGGGTTCGGTGATGCCCGGCAGCAGCAGCCGGTCGGGCGGCGAGTCGCGTGGACCGTCCTCGCCGTTCAGGTCGATCAGCTGGCGCCAGAACGCCTCACCGAACTCGCCCTTGCGGGCCGCCACCGACAGATTGGGCAGCCCGTAGCGGTCACCGAGTGTGCCTTGCAGCAGCCCGTGCAGCACGGCCCCGCCGTCCGGGTCGCACTCGGCGAGAATCATCCGCCGACCCGGCTCCAGCGGCCAGGCCAGCAGCAGAGCGAGTGCGCTCGTGGTCACACCGGGCGCGCCGCTGCACCCGGCGAGTGCGATCACTGCCATCAGAGGCCGTCCGGAGCGGCGAGGACCAGGCGCAGAGTGCCAGCCGACACCCACGCCGCGACAGTCGGCCCGTTATCGGCCGACGTGGCGACGTCGACGACCACGACCCCGGTGCCTGGGGCGGCCTGCGATGCCTTCACGACCCGTCCAGGAAGCGTCTGCGGCGGGCTGCCGGACGTCTTGTCTGTCTCAGCCTGACCCTGCGCGGGTACATGGACCAGCTTGACCTTCTGGCCGGGCACCAGCGCCGTCGCGGGGATCTGATCCGGCTTGAGCCCGATCGGCACCAACTGCTCACCGGGCTTCACCAGTGAATCCTTGGTCACCTGTGACGGAGCAAGGAGCGAGCCGGGCCGGAGCTCCACGGCCGCCCGCTTGCCCACCACCTGGGCCAGGTCGTCAGCGTGGACGGCCTTGACCGCCGGGTCCAGGGCGATGGACGCCTTGCCCAGGTCCTGCTCGGTGAGGACCTGGCCGACCTGTACGTCCCGGACCACGGTGACGACCTCGGTGCGGTCTCCGACCTGGAGCAGGAGGACCGCGACACCAGCACCGCCCGCCGCGATCAGCCCCAGCGACAGGGCAATCACGCCCGGACGTCGGCGGCGGGCCGACACCCGGGGCGGACTGACCGGGCTGGCCACTCCGGCCGGCTGCAGTCCGCGCTCGGCCACCGCTGTTGATTGCTTGGTCTTGCTCAACGTCGTAATCCTTCCGGCAGCCCTACCTGACGACCTGCGCCTCGCCGATCGGCACCTGCGCCTGCGACTGCCTGGTCTCGGTGAACTGGCCCGTCTCGCCACCACCGTTGACCTGCCAGTCGACCGTCCAGGTGGCAGTGGCGGTGACGGGATACTTCTCGTCCCTCTGGGTGGCTGACGCGCGGGTGTACGTGTGGCCGCAGGTCGGGGACTCCTGCCTGCCGTACGAAGCTGTGTACGTCGTGCCGGGCCCGTTGCAGGTCACCGTCGATCCGTCACCCATCGCCCAGTCGATACGATTGACCTTCGCAGTTGCGGTGACCGTGACGCCGGCCAGCGTTGCGGACGCGGAGTTGGGTCCGTAGCTGGTGGGGGACTGATGTACCCACATCCACATCGGCATGCCGACCACGTAGCGGCCTGCGGTGCGCGGGCTGGCGATGTCCGGACCGGTCAGCAGCATCCGGTCGACGGCCTCACGCGCCAGTTGCTCGGGGTCCACGTTCACTGTGGGGTCCTTGGCCGCCCAGAACACCTGAGGGGCAACCTGCGCCCCTGCCGCGGCCCCGAGGGCGTCACCGATGCAAACCCGTGTGTAGATGGCGCCGTCTCCCGGCTTGCGCCCCTTCCACACGGGATCGCTCGCTGGAGGCTGGGGATCAAGGCGTTCCACCGCGCAGATTTGAGGCTTGGGCTTTTCGTCTTTGCCGGGGCGCTTACCCGGGTTTCCGCTGGGATCGCTGTCGCCCGGTGCCCCAGGCTGTTCCCGGCAGACAGTCACGTACTGGCCCACACCCTCGCAGTCGCCGCCGATGACGGGATCGTCGTTCGCGGCGCTTGGGCCGATGCCGACGACGGTCGCGGCTGCCGTCAGGAGGAGAGCTAAAGCGGGGCAGCTCAGCATGTCTGCTCCCCATCGGGAGTGACCTCCGTAATCAGCCACTGCTTCCCCCACCGCTCCGCCTTGGCCGTGGTGATGTAGCGAAGCGGCTGCGCGGACGGGAACGGCTTTACCTGCCCCGACTTCTTCTTGATCGTGTTCCAGTGGGAGATGTCCAGGCAGTCCCGCACACTTGCCTTCGGGATTGACCCGGTCAGCGTCAGCGACGTGACCTCGGCCTGGTGTGTGGGGGTGCCCTTAGTAGCTGTGCCTGCCTGCTGCATGACTAGGACATCGGCCATGGCCTGGCCCAGGGCCTTTTTGGTCGCGTACTTCTTCAGGTCCGTGCCCTCGATGTCCGCTTGGCCATACGCCTTGACCTGCTCGCGCCAGAACGCGCTGTAAGCCGTCAGTACGTCCTTTTGCGCCGCGGCCTGTGGGTCGATGCTCGGCGACTCTGAGGGGCGTGCCGGACTGCTGGCGGACGATGGCTGTTTTGCGGAGTTATCGGGAGCTTCTTCGTCACTGCTGCACGCGGACAGCGCCAACAGGCTGGCGGCGATGAGCAGGGTCGTTGCGATCTTCCACTGGTGAACGGTGCGCTTCTGTGGGCGTGGTGCTCGTGTCACGTCGTCTCCCCCGTGGGACGCGGTGCGAGATGGGCCGCTGTTCTGCCGCCGCCCGTGGGGGCGGGTGGTGTTGCCGTTCGGCGTGCGTTGCTCTGTTTGCGTTAAGGAAAGACTAAGCATATGCCGGTCCGTTTCTGACTGGACTGGTCTGTCTCAGGCGTTACTTGGCTTGAATTCGGCATCATGTTGTCTTTGCGTAAGTGAATCCAGGGTGGAGGGCGTGCCAAGGCTGGCGGTCTGGGGCGCCAGCGAGGCAGACCCATACGTTCTGGCTGGGTCCGGCGGTTTCGAGGTCGTTGAGTGTGGCGGCGCCGAGGGGAACGTTGCGGGCGAGGGCGGCGACGAGGGGGTGCTGGGTGGTCATGTCCCGCAGGTCGTTGATCCGGTTGGCGAGTGTGGTGGGGGAGGCTCCGGTGAGGATGAACAGGATCCGGGGGTAGACCGGGTACCAGCGCAGCCATGCGGCGTCGGTCTCGGTGTGCTGGCGGGGGCGTCGGTGGTTGGCGGGTTGTGATGGGTGGGACCAGAGCCGGGCGTAGTCGATGAGCTTGGCTGCGAGGCGTTCGCTGCTCATGGTGGCGCGGTCGATTTCGATGAACGCGCGGAGTTTTCGGCGTTGTTGGTCGTGGTTGAGGGTGTAGTGCATGACGGCGTCGGCGATGACGCGTTCGCGCTCGCTCAGGGGGTGGGTCACTTCGGGGGTCCAGTCGAGGTGGCCGTGTTCGTCGCCGCGGCGGCGGGCGTCGCGGACGAAGGTGAGGTGGGCGCGGACGGCGGTGAGGGTGTGCGGGGTTTTCAGTGATGCGGCGGTTGTCGAGGTGATCGGGTAGGGCGGTCGGCCGCGCAGGGCTGGCCAGTTGCGGGTCAGGCGTGCGCCGTCGGGGGTGAGGTACCAGGCCCTGGTGCGGTTCGATCGGGGCAGGACGGTGTAGTTGATCAGGCCGTGTGTGCGCAGTCTGTTGAGCGGTTGGGAGATGGCCTGCCGGGTTGCGTGGGGGCGCAGCAGGAGGCGGAGTTGGCCGGTGGTGGCCATGCGGTGCTGGGCGAGTGCGGCCAGGAGCTGGTGGGGCAGCGGTTCGAGGGGGCTGGGTGTGAAGGGGGGCGGCGCTGGCCGGGCCGGGGGAGGGGTGGTGGTCATTGGTATCCCTTGCTTGTGTCCGGGCGTGAGGACGGTGCTGGTGCGGGGGTGTGCTGGGTGAGGAAGGCGGTGACGCGGTCGAGTTGGCCGGCCGCGTGGGTGGTGAGCTGGTGAAGGGGACGGGTGCCTGCGGTGGTGCGGGCGGCGTGTTCGAGGGCGGCGACGTTGCCGGGGCGGGCGAGGTCGGCGAAGACGTCGTCGAGGTGGGGGCCCTGAAGGCGCAGGGGGCCGAGGCGGCGGCCGTGGACGGTCAGCGTGGCGTAGTGCTCGTAGCGGTTGAGGGCGGCGACCTGGTCGGGGCTGGGGTTGTCGCCCCACTCGGCGGTGATCGCGGAGATGGCGGTCCGTGATCCGGCGGTGGTCGCGAGGGTGGAGGCGTTCTGTGTCAGCGACATCCGCACGGGGCCGGGCAGCCGGGCCAGCAGCTGGGTCATCCCGTGGACGTGCGCCTTGTATTTGCGGAAGTCCTCGAACATGGCGGCGATGGTCTCGGGGGCGGCGCCGGTCAGGGTGATCAGTTCGTCGAAGTAGGGCCGGAAGGGCACCCGTTGGTCCTCGGGGGTGTCGCGGCGGGAGCGCACGGCGCGCAGCAGGTCGCGGGCGAGCAGGGCGGTCAGGAGCCGGTCGGTGGGTCCGTTGCCGGCCGGGCACACCCACACGATCATGCGGTGGTCCATGGCTGCGCGGATGTTGTAAACGCCGCGGGGCTGGCCGAGGAAGGCGCGGGTGACGGGGTTGGCGGCGAGGCGGGCCAGCGGGTTGAGGACGACGCCGAAGGCGTCGGCGGGGAAGGTGGGGAAGATGCTCTGCCACCAGGATCGGGTCTCCTCATCGAGCCGGTCGGCGGTGGCGGACAGGGCCGCGGTGCGAAAGGCGGGGTCGGTGAGCAGGGACCGCACCTGGAAGAGCGTGGCCTGGTCCTCGGGCCGGCCGGTCCCGCAGGCGGCCTGGTTGACGGCAGTGAGGACGGACAGCGCTGCGGTCAGGAGGGTGAGGGCGCGGGGTGCGGTGGCGTCCTCCCAGCCCAGTGCGGCGGCGAAGGCGTCGGTGACCGCCTCGACGACTTCGTGCGCGGCTGGGCGCTGGTGCATGTCGAGCGGGTTCCAGGAACTGATCTGGGGCGCGGGGCCGACCGTGTTGAGGTCGATCAGCGCGATGCGGTCCATGAGAGGTGCGTGGGCGAGGAACGGTGCGGCGCGCGGCCAGGAGTCGCGGTGCGGGTCGAGGAACAGCAGCCCGCCGTCGGCGTGGGCCCAGCCGATCGCCTGCGCGAGGGCGCGTTCGGTCTTCCCGCCGCCTGCCTTGCCGACCGCGCACTCGAAGAGGGTCTCTGCGGCATAGGTGGCGACCAGGCGGCGACGGCCGTCCGGTGCGCGGTGGATGCCCTGCAGCAGCAGGGCGGGGTTGCCGAACTCGAAGGTCGGCAGCTCGGGGGCCAGTAGCGGCAGCCGGCAGTGCAGGGTCGGGGGTTTGAGGAGTCCGGTGAGTTCCTCCAGCCGCACCCAGTTCGGGCGGGGCGGCTGGCAGTGTCCGTGCCTCCAGCGGCGTTCGAAAGCCTGGCGGCTGGGCCACCGGTCGGCGCCCAGTCGCCAGGGACCGATCCGCAGGCCGCGCATCGCCCAGCGGGAGTGGCCGCCGAACACATCGAGTGCGGCCTGGAGTTGTCCGAGCCGGGCCTCGGCCCGCCCTTGAACGTGGGAGGCACAGGTGATGAGCAGCTGCGCTCGCACCAGCTGGTCGTCATGGGCGAGTTTGCCCAGGGCTTCGGCGGGGTCGATGCGGCGCGGCACCGGCGGCATCACCAGGCGGCGTCCCTGTGACGCAGAGCGGTGCTGCGGGCCAAGAAGCTGCAGGAGCTGGTGGCTCAGCGAGTCTTCGATGCCTGTGGCGTCCCGGCGCATCCAGCGGACGGCGCGCTGTGCTTCACGGTGCTCGGAGCGGCGTGCGGCCTGCAGCAGATGCAGTCGCCGTGCCCGCAGCGCCCATTTCGGGGCTCGCTGGATGTCCAGACGGATTTCGGCGAGGTCGCCGAGGTCGGCGCGCAGATCGCAGACCGCGTCGACGAGGGGCTGCAGCGGGTCGGGCTGCAGAGGCACCTCTCGCAGCGGGGCGATCGGCTTGCCGCGCAGGATGAACTCGGCCCGCACAGTGTGCTTGCGCGGCACGTCGGTGATCGGCCGGGTCCGGGTGACGGTGACGTCGGGGCCGAACGGAGTGATGGACAGCAGCCGTTCGCCGCCGACCGGTCCCTCGATGCGGTAGCGCAGAGGGCTGGAGCCGTCGGCGCGCAGCCGGATCTGCACGGCCTTGGTGCGGCGGGGTGCCCACCAGGGCATGCTGGTGGAGGCGCGGGCGAGCTGGACTCCGCGGCGGAAGATTTCCTCCAGGCCTGGGTCGAAGTGCCGGGCCGCCTCGAGTTCGAGCGCCATGCGCTCGGCGGAGGCCTTCACCGCAAGGCGCCGCACGATGATTTCGCCCACGCCCCAGAGCGCACCGGCGGCCGGCAGGACCAGATACCAGTGCTGGGCCACCCACAGGGCGGCGCCCGCGACCGTGGTGAACACACCGATGACCTGGCTGCCTGCGGTCGCATGCATCGGGCCGGTCAGATGGGGCGCTGTGGAGTCCACGTGGACTCTCCCTTGATGGTGGTACGGGTGAAGTACCAGTCGGTGATGCGCCGGTCGGTGTAGGTGCCGCCTCGGTCCGTGCCCGCCCACACCAGGTGCACCACCGCCTTGTCCGGCCTGCCGTCGCTGCGGGCGATGGCGGCCTGGATGCGGAAGCCAGCGGTGGCGAATGCCGGTGCGATCGCCTGGTCCGGGTTCCGGAAGAGCGCCGGCCACGTGGTGCGGCCGATGCCGGTGGCGTCTGCGCGCAGCAGGCCGCGGCCGGCTGCGAGGAGCTTGTGCTCGTCGTCGTCGGCAAGGTCGGCGGGCCAGGCGTCCTCCAGCGACTTCTGGATGGACACATCGCCGGCTGTGCCCTCGCCGTGCGGCGCCAGCGCGGACGCGCCGACCGTTTCCGTCGGCGTGGTGGCCGTGACTGATGCGGGCGCAGGCGCCCCGGTCTGCGAAGAGCGGCTGCCGGGAAGGGGTGCCGAGGCAGCCGACGTGGACACGGCCGTCCGCGGTGTCGCGGTTGCAGGTGCGCTCGGCGCATGCGGCACCGTCAGCAGGATCACCCCGGCCGCAGCTAGGACCACGGTGGCGATCAGCAGCAGGTGCGGCGAGCGCGCCGGGGACATGGTCATAGCAGCCGGGCCCCTCCCGCGTATCCCGGCATGGCGTTGACCGCGTCCAGGCGGACAACGGTGCCCGGGCGGGCGGCGTTGACCATCTGTCCGCTGCCCAGGTAGATCCCGACGTGATAGATCGTCGCGTCGCGGCCGGGGGCGTCGGCGTAGAAGACGAGGTCGCCGGGCTTGAGCGCGCCGGTGCCAAGGCCCGCGGGGATCCGCTGGCCGAGGCCGGCCTGGGCGGCGGCGGTGCGCGGCAGGCTGATACCGGCCTGGGCGTATGCGTACACGGTCAGTCCCGAGCAGTCGAAGCCCTTGATGTTCGCGCCGCTCTTGCCGCTGGGGGAGCAGCAGAAGCCGTAGGACTTTCCCTGGGTGTTGCCGCCGCCCCACGCGTAGGGCACGCCGCGCTGGGAGAGCGCCGCCTCGATGACGGTGCGGACCTTCCCGGACACGTTCTTCAAGTCCGGTTCCTTCGCGGCTGCCGTGTACTGATCGATCCAGCCCAGCACGTTGGCGATGTATTCGTTTGAGTGGTTGTACTGGAGGATCGCGGCCTTGAGTTTGGTGCGCTGGGCCAGGTCGCGTCCGCCTGCGCACAGGTAGACGGCGGCACCGAGGGCGGCGTCGTCGGCGTTGTGGGGGTCGGCTCTCTTGTCGCCGTTCGCGTCCTTCCCGACGCCCGCCCAGGTGGAGGGCAAGAACTGGAACGGTCCGACGGCACGCTCGCCGTTTGCGGTGCCGTCCCACTTGCCGTCATCGGTGTCCGGGAAGGTTGTGGTGTTGCCGCCCGCCCCGGAGCCGTTGAGGAGGACCCCGTAGATGCGCGGGCGGATGTCGCCGCCTGCGGTGATGCTCCGGCCCACGGCGTGGTTGGACTCCACCTTGGCGATCCCGGCCAGGATCGGCCAGCGCATGCCCCGGCACTTCGGCACGTATTTCCCGACCTGCTGGACCGCCTTCCTGTAGGCGGTCAGCATCCGTGCAGGGATGTCGGCGGCACTGCCGCCCGCGGCGATTGCGCCGTCGTCCTGTACACCCGTCTTCAGCGCGACGTACGCGCTGATCGCGTTTCCTGCCGGCGCGGCACAGCACACGGCGGCGGACAGCAGCAGCGCCACCATGCATCCCCACCGCCGGACGCGGCGCCCGGGCGGCCTCACGTGTCCTCACCGTCCTCGGGCGGTCGCGGCTGGTTCTGCTTCGGGCGCCGGCGTTCGGCTTGGGGGGCGGTCCGCCGCATGAGTTCCTGCCACTGGGCTGCCGCCTCGGCGCGTGTACTGCTGCGTGCGCTCCCGACGCCGGGAAGAGCCGACCCCTGCGGTCGGCTGCGCACCGGAGGCCGCGGTGCGCTGCCTCTTTGCGGCGGCGCCGGGGCAGGCGGCGGTTCCGCGGTGCTACCGGCTCCAGAGACCGGAGCACGGGCCGGTGCGGAAGGCGGGACGGTGCCGCCCGGGGGCCGGCCGGACCGGGCAGGCCGTGGCGGGGCAGGCAGGCGGGTGGTCGAGGCTGGCGACGCCGCGGTCGGCGACGTTGCGGTCGGTGGGCGGCGGCCGGCGAACGGACCGGGCCCGCCTCGGTCATCGGTGTGGTCCCGCAGGACCCGGGAGACGTGACGGCCCGTGTCCGTCCAGGCGCGGCCGTCCTCGCGGACGGTGTTGCCCCACACCCGTACCTGCTGTCGGGCGTCCTGGGCGTACTGCGATCCGCCCGCCCGTGCCCGGCGGACGTTGGCCGGCAGACCGACGCTCGCCCCGTATACGGTGCGGCCGCCCCGGTGCAGGATGCGGTAGCCGCGAAAGCGCACCAGACGGTTGTGGGCGCGTGTGGAGAGCAGCGTGCGGTCGCTGTTCTGGTCGTGCAGTATCTCCCCCGAGGAGCGGCGGTTGACAACCAGGCCGTCCTGGTTGCGGTACCGGTCGGGCGGACCGCCGGGACGGCGCGGGCCCCCGCCGCCCGGATCGCCGCCCGGGCCGCCGGGAGGGCCCGGGGTGTTCGGGTCGCCGTCAGCCGTGGGCTTGCGCCATCTGGCCAACTGCTCCGGGTCGGGCCGTCGGCCGATCAGCAGCCAGTGGGCGCCCTTCACGCCGAGCCGCGCCCCGGCACCGCTCACGGCGGCCGCCGCGGTGAGCGGGGCCAGCCCGCGCCTGGCTTCGGCACTGGCGTCGGCGAACATGCGGCCGGTGTCCACCGGCATACCCGTCCCGTCGACCAGCGACGTCAGCGCGCCCATCAACCGCTGCCGGGTGCCGAGCAGCCCGAAACGGCCGCCCCCGCCTCCGGTGATGGCACGCAGACCGCCTCCGTAACCACCCAGCGCGGAGGGCGAGTTCATCGCGAGAGCGGCGCCGAGTTCGGAGGTGTCACCGGGCAGGTGCGTGCCGCCGACCTTGGCGTAGCGCATCCGTATCGCCATGCGCCGGCCGAAGGAGGTGATGCCGGTCAGCAGCCTGCGGTGTCCTGCTGCTCCGGCGACGGCCAGCACATCGATCAGCAGGATCCGTTCGACCATCAGGTCGGGGCCGTTGGTGATGGTGGCGTCCACGGCGATACCGAAGAAGGGGACGAAGGCGCAGACGCCGACGAGCGTCAGCACGGAAATGCCCCATACCGACAGCCACTTCCACACGCTCTGGCGGGCCGGTCCGGGCAGCATGCCCGCGATGAACGTGACGCCGCCCGCGGCTGCAGCGGCCGCGCAGATGCCCTGGGTGCCGAGCAGCACGATGGCGGAGGACAGCAGCATGCCGCAGACGAACACAGCAGCGACCAGCAGGAGTGCGGCGCCGCCGACCCGCCACCAGGTGGGCTTTTCGGCGTAGGCGGCGCACGACGTGCCGACCGGGCCGGCCTTCTTCATGTCGGCGAGGAAGGCGGCGAACTCCTGGTCCTCTTCGCTGACGACCGGGCTTGCGGTATCCAACAGCTGCCCGCCCGGCGTCAGTTCGGGCAGTGTGCTGTCGGCAGGCTGGTCAGTGTTATCGCGCTGGCACCACCGTTTGCCCGGGCCCTTGACCAGGCTGCAGGGATCGTCCTTGTCATCCTTGTCTGCACCGGCCTTGTAGCCGCCGGTGACCCACTTCAGATGGACGGCGTAGGCCTGGCGGTCGGCCGCCTTGGCTGGATCGAGGACGCGCCCGTACTGCAGCAGCATGTACGGCTTGACGATCAGCGCGTTCGTGATCGAGTCCTGGATGGGACGGGCCACCTCGGCGGCAGAGACCGGGCCTTCGTCTTCACGCTCCAGGCATTTGAGCTCGGCGTTTCCGGCCAGGCCGTCGCACGGCCCCATGCTGGCGAGCTTGCCGCCCCAGTCATAGGAGTTGACGGACCGCTGCGCGACCTCGGCGGCGACCTGCTGGGACTGTCCCAGCGGGCCGTCCTGGGTGAGCAGGTAGTCGGGGCGCACGAACGTGGAGGCGGCGAACGCCGCGATCAGCAGGGTCAGGAAGACTTCGCCCAGGCCGCGGCCCACCTTGCCGCGCACGATCATGAATCCGGCGAACACGAACGCCCAGGCCAGCAGCAGCCCCTTCAGACCGAGCGTGTTGACGACCACATGGCCGTAGGTGTCAGCGACCTTCTGCGCCGGACGGAGCAGGATCTTCAGCAGCGGGAACCGGAACGCCAGCTCGATCGCCCACCCCGCCAGCCCGACCAGCATCCTGATCAGCGTGAACAGACCGGACAGCGCGAAGGCCAGGGCCTGCGTCTTGAACGCGACGATGGAGCCGCCGGAAGCGCTCAGCTCGTACCCGTTGATCGCCACCCCCTCGGACGAGGTGATGTTCAGCGGGGACAGCAGGTCACCGCTCTCGCTGCTGCTCGCTGCGTAGACGACCTGGCTGTTCACCAGGACGAACACTCCGGTGAGCAGCAGAACGAAGCCGGCAGAGCGCAGGGTTGCGCGGTCTGGACGGACCATCTCAGCGCCGCCTGTGCCCGGCAGCGCTCCGGTGCCGCCACATCGCAAGGGCGGCCAGGCCTGCCCCGGCCGGCACCAGCCGCCAGGCTGCTCCGCTGGCGTCACGGGGCGCGAGGGAGGAGGAGTCCATGGCGTCGCGCCGGCAGTAGGCCGTGGCGGGTCCCACGATGAGAGCGCCGGGGTCCGAGGGCGCCGGGTTGTCGGCGGCGAAGGCCTGCCCGGTGCGCGGCCACCATGGCTTCGGCAGACTCATTCCAACGGCCAGGACGAGCACACAGGCGGCAACAGTCGGCGCGGCGAGGACACGGGCGGCTGTACGCAGATGCCGGGCGCGGTCCCAGGATGCAGAGATCATCGGATGGGTTCCTTCGGCCTGGCCTCGGAGGCCGCCGCGCCGGTCGACGGCTCTGTACGGCGTCCCGGGGTGGTGGTGATGGACGACGTGATGCGCGTGATGCGGGGGATGACGGCCTTCACCCGGCCGGTGTTCTGCCGTGGGCAGGTCAGCAGGAACTCGCCTTCGCGGCCGCGCTGTCCGACGGGGGACAGGCCGGTGGTCACCAGCCGCAGCAGGTCTGGATCACCGGGGTCGAGTCCCACGAACTCCAGGCCACGGCGGGCGCGTTCACGGTCCGCCGTGCGGGCGAGCGCCCGGTAGGCCATCAGACCGCGGTCGGGGCCGAGTTCCTGGGCGTCGTGGGAGGCGGCGAGCAGTCCGGCGCCGTGCTTGCGGCCGTCGTGGAGGATCTCGTGGACCAGCGCGGTGCCTTCAGCGGACGAGGTGAGCCAGTACAGCTCGTCCAGGACCACCGCAGTGAACCGTTCCGGGTCCTCGAATGCGGTCTGCCGGGCGATCGCGGCGATCAGGTAGAGCACTGCGCGGCCGATCAGGGCTTCGAGGGGCTGCTGGTGGAGGACCTCGGGCTGGTCGAATGCCGCCTTCGGCGGCAGCTTCAGGCCCGTGGTGGTGATGACGATCATGTCGGAGGTGCTGGAGGCGTCCAGCCGCACCGGCGGCAGTATCGGGTCGAACACCATCCGGGCCAGCGAGTTGGTCGCCACCACCTGGATGAGGCCGGCGAGGGTGGCGGCCGCGTCCTGCCGCTTGCCTGCCTCGTGCCGGGCCATGGCCTCCAGCACCGTGAGGACACGGTGCATGGAGGGGGCATCGCTTGCGGCGGCCTGTTCCACGGCATGGTGCAGGACCTCGCCGCTGGTGCTCATCGGGCCGATGCCGAGCTGGAGGGTGAGGTAGGACAGGGCGTAGTGGTGGCCCTCGGGTCCGTCGAACATCCGCAGCGGGTCGATCGACACCTCGGCCTGGGCGGCGTCGATGATCTGGACGCGGCCCTGCGCGGCCGTCCGCGCGAAGGTCGCCCATTCGCGTACGGGGGTGCGGTCGATGCAGATGGCGCAGCCCCCGCGCGCCCACACCGCCTCCGCGATCAGTTTTTCCAGGACACTCTTGCCCGCGCCGAGGTCGCCGACGATGCCCATGGACGCGGACGCATCGACTTTCGGGGCATCCGCAACGTTGATCATCACGGGGCGGGTGGTGCCGCTGTCCAGGTCGATGCCGAGGAACATGCCGTTCGGGTCGCCGACCTCGCCGACAGTGAAGGCGCCGCCCAGCGCCCAGTCCTCGGAGACCTGGTGCTGGGTGAACTCCCGTACGACAGCGGGCCGCACCGTTGCGGGCAGGCCGAGGGTGAACAGGGCCTCCTGCAGGCCGGCCGGGCGCACCGCCCGGTAGTCCGCGCCGCCGAGCAGCGCGGCCAGCGCCCGGGCCCGCGCGTCGCAGACGGCCGCGGTCGGGCCCCACACCGTCAGCACGGTCACCGACTGCACCTCGACCTCGACCGACGTGCGCGACAGGCGGGCGTCCAGCTCGCCCAGATCACGGGCCGCCTCGGTCAGCGAGGCGGGCATCCCGGTGGGCCGGGCGTCGTACTGGTCGGCCTGATCGATCAACTCGTTCTTCTTGCGCCGCACTTGGGCACGGGCCTTCTCCGCAGGCACCAGGGTGAGGTCGACGGTGTAGTCGACGGGAAAATCCAGGGTCTCCAGCTGGGCGAACAGGTCGGCGGCATCCTGGCTGACCACGGGCGGGCATTCGGCCAGCGCCAACTGCGCCTGATAGCCCACGCCGACGTCGGATTCGACCTGCAGCCAGCGCCGCCTGAGCGGGGACGAGGTGTTCAGCCGCCACCACGCGCTGCGCCCCGACCGCGTGATGCGGCCCCCGCTCTTGAGGTCGGCATCGTCGACGGCGGGGTCGACGCCGCCTTCCTGCAAGCGCACCTGGCCGAGGTCGGCATAGCTGGGGGAGTGCAGCACGCCCTCGCGGACCCGACCGCCGTACAGACCGCTGCTCTCCGCCTCGGCCAGCAACGGCTCCGGCAGGCCGCGATGCAGGGCGTGCTGGACCATCCACACGACCTCCGCCGGACGGGCGGGACGAAAGGCGACGCCGCCGGCGAGGGCGGCCTCCATCCGGGAGGCCTGCTCGCGGTAGGCGCTCACTTCACGCCGCGCCACGGGCGCGGGCCGGATGCCCAGGACCGGAGCGAGTCCGGCCCACATGGATCCGAGCGATGCCGACCCCTGCAGGCCTGCTGTCTGGGTCTGCAGCGGTACGGCGAGCCACAGCGTGCGGCGGTGCATCTCCTGGTCGTCCAGCAGGTCCAGGGTGGCCTCGACGTTCTCCACCCACGGATGCGAGCTGTCATCCGGTGAGGTGCCGGCCGGTTCGATGCCCTCGATCATGCGGAGCGCGACCTCGCCCGGATCGACCTGCGCGCACATCCCGTACAGGCGCGGTGCGCCTGTCAGGGAGCGCACCAGGTGGGTGATTTTGGCGAGCTGTTCGTCGCGTACGGCGTCGGGCACGTAGGTGCCCTGGACGGTCTCCTCCGTCCGGCCGCGGGCGTCCGGGCCGGGGTGCAGCCGGTAGAGAGCCCACACGCTGCCGTGCGTCGACCAGACCAGGTGTCCGGCGATGTGCCGGATCGGGATCCTCACCGCGCATCTCCTGACTGCTCGGCGAGTGCGAGCAGCTGTTGCACGCCCGACACCGGCGGTGCCGGTGCCGGTGCCGCGGGGCCTGCCGAGGGCGTGCGTTGGCTTGACGGCCGGTGAACTGAGGCGGCACGTCGGCGCGGTGCCCGGCCGGCCTGCCGACGCCCGGCACTGATAGAGGCGCCCGCCGTGGCGGAGGGGAGAGCGTCCTCGATGGTGAAGCCGCCGAGCAGCGGGCGGGGGGCACGGTCGCGTGCGGCGTGGCCGCCGATCCGGCCTCCGCGAGGCTGCCGGCCCAGCAGCATCCAGCCCAAGGCCGCCTGCATCGGTGCACGGCCCCCGATTTTCGGTCGGCGTACCGCCCAGACCGTCAGCAGCCAGGCGACGACCGGGACGGGTCCCATCCACGACCACCAGCTGATGGTCTTGATGAGAAGGAAGCAGCCGCCCACGGCGACCGCTATCTGCGCCGGGGTGTAGGGGCCGAGCGGGATCTTCCAGTCCGCCACTTTCCCCAATACCCACGGGTGCCGGCGGGCCGAGGTGTAGAAGCGTCCCACTCGCCCGGCGGCTGCCGCGCTCACAGCCGGCTCCCTGCACCTGCGGAGTGCTCCCGCAGGGCGGAATCGGGGTCACGGACGATGCCGGGGATTACGGGTGCACCCTTGGCCGGGTTCTTGACCTCGTCCTCGAACATGCCGGCAAGGTCCTCGCGGGAGTTGTACAACCCCAGCGCGATGATCATCAGCATCAGGGCGCCGATGCCTGCCTTGAGGCTGAACTTCTGGATCATGATGACGACCACGAGCACGACCAGACCGGCCTGCAGGCCCTTGGTCGCCCACTCCTTGAACATGGTGATCCAGCTGTCGCCGAGGTCGTTCAGCTCCCCGGCGAGCATCAGACTGTGCACCGTGTTCACCGGGCACCCCCGGCCCGGATGCTGCCGGACTCCAGTCCGGCGACTTCCCAACGGCCCGAGCGGGCCTTCAACACGACCTCGTAGGCCAGCGGCCACCGCGCTTCCGCATCCCGGGCTTCCACCTCGGCGAGGACGTGCACCCGGGTGCCGTCGCCCGGCATCTGCTCGGCGGCCGCCGCCTTCTCAGCGGCGAGCACCCGCTGGACCCTGACCGTCACGTACGCAGGGGGAGAGACGGCCGACAGCTGCAGACCCGGCGCGAGGTAGCGGCCTACCTCGCCGCTCCCCGTCAGATACGCGGCGAGGAACTCCCCGACAGCAGACGTCAGATCCCCCTCCGGGACGCTCACCCCGTACGACGACGCCGGCACGTCGGTTAGGGCAGGACCGGCCACCACCCCAGGCTCCGCAGTTACCGCGAACGCCGCGCCCGCACGGTCTACAGCGACGGGGACGGTGTAGTAGCGCACTGCTGCGCCGGCGTACTGCGCAGCCACCGTCACCGACCACACATCGCCCGCGCGGTGCGCACTGCGCACCGCCGTCACGGAGGCCGGCTTCGACTGCGCACCGGGGGCCGGGTCGGGCAGGTCGACATCCGGCGCCATCGACTGCACAAGCAGGGCCTGCGCACTCGAGGCGTCATCCGCACTGCTGCGCAACCAGGCGCCGACGAACAGCTGCGCATAGCCGGCCGGGTCAGCGGCCGCCGCGGTGCGCACGGCGGTCGGCCTGGTGGCCGTGGCCGCCTCGACCGTCGCCGGAGTGGAGGTGATGGCGATACCCAGGGCCACGGGGCCGGCCGCGATGACGGTCCAGACCGCGAGGCGCGAATACCGGACGCGGCGTCGCATCGCCTCCAGTCGGGCCCCCGCGACCATCGGAGCAGCGGCCTCGCTGCCTGAGGCCTGCTTGCCAACAGACATGGTCAAACTCCCAGGTCAGAACGTGTACTTGCTGACCTTGAGGAAACCCGGCGCCCCCGACCCGACCACCGACCACCAGACCCCGACCACCGTCACGATGGGGACACAAAACCGTGGTCGGGCTCATGGTCGGGC